>NZ_JBEYFE010000029.1:0-124317 GCF_040634235.1 Streptomyces sp. NPDC007157 | reverse complement strand
CCCCACCGGGGGGGCCGCACACCCGCCCCCGGCCCCCCCCGGTGCGCGCCCCGCCCGCCGGGCGCCCCCCCCGCAACACCGGGGGGGGCCGCCGCGGGCAGGCGTGTCAGCCCTCCTGCATCCCCTCGGGGATCAGGTGCGGTGCACGGGCTCCGAGAATGCCGAGCACCTCGTCGAGAGCCGTCCGCCGTAGCTCGGGGAAGAACTTCTCGTCGATCCGGTCCTCCCGGGCCCAGATACCCGCGAGCGACGCCGCGCACATCTGGGCCAGCACGCTGCTGAAATCCTCGCGCCGCAGGATCTCGAAGATCTCCTGCTCGAACCAGGCGCCGGAGTGATCCTCCAGGTCCATGGCCGCGTCGAGCTGGTCCCCCTCAGGCGCCGTGGGGTCGTTGATGATCGCGAGCAACTGGACCGCCACAGGGTCCTCGGACGGTGGCGTGGTCGTCATCGGCTCAACCCCTCCTCTCAGAAAAGATCTTTGATGCCGTCGGCGATGCTCTCACCGACGCCGCTGGCCTACGATGCCGCCCGCGATGCGCCGACGACACCGCCGACCGCGCTGCCGACGGGTCCGAAGGCGAAGCCGATGGCCGCCCCGGTCTCGGCTCCGTAGGCCGCTCCGGCCAGACCGCCCGCCAGGCCCGCCGCGTCACGCGTCGCCGTGCTGACCTTCTGGTCGCTCGGCGCCGAGGCCACGTCTTAGGCGTCGTAGGCCACCGCCGCCCCGAGCATCAGCTTGCCGCCGATCTTCGCCCCGGCCTTCAACAGGTCGACGCTGCCCGGTTTCACCCATGGCTCGTCGAGTGGGATGTGCGAGAGGTTCGCGTTGGGGTCGGAGGACCCGAGGAGCGCGTCGTTCTTGCTTCCCACCTGATTCGTGAACGGATTGGTGAAGCTGCCCTGGAGATCGAGCCGGGCCGTGATGCGGGGCTGTTGGCTCCCGGCCTGTATGCCCGGCATGGTGCTCGCCTGGAACTTCAGCTGAAGCATCCAGGCGAAGTCGCCGTCCGGTTTGTAGTATCCCCACTTCTCGACCGGACTGTTCGGCTTCTTGACCCACCCCATGGACTGCGCCCAGCCACGCAGCCAGGAGGCGTTTCGCTCCGCGTTGGGGAGCATCTTGATCAGGTTGGTGCCGGCGTGGATGCCCGCCCCCCGTGCCGTTGACGATCACCGACGGCACGGTGCCGCCGCCCGATCCGCTCTGACCGCCGCCACCGCCGCCGCCACCGCCACCGCCACCGCCGCACGGATCGAGCAGGACGTAGTAGCAGCCGCCGCCGCTGGAACCGCTGCCGGGGAGGTACGGCGGGTCGCCGCGCTCCTGGGGGGTGCAGTACTTGATGTCGTACTGGCAGGAGTTGGGCTTGGAGCCGACTTCGAGGCCGGTCGGGTCGCTGTTGGCGACCGGGTTGTCCGCGGCGTAGGTGTAACCGCCCAGCTCCTGGGGGCTGTTGACAACTCCGGCCCGGTCGGCACCTGGACCCACCTGGTCGCCACCTTCCGGGCACCGGTCCCCGGGGAGTCCACCACCGGCAACATGGCCCTCTACCAGAACGGCTCCCTGGTGGGGACCGCCACCAACCTCAGCCCCCCGTACGACTCCTCCCTGCCCCTGACCGTCGGCGGCTGCGTCAACAGCGCCTCCGCCACGACCCCGTACCTGGCCTTCCCCGGCTCCGTCGCCGACGTCCACGTCTACCCGCGGACACTCTCGGCGACCGAGGTCAGCAACCTGCACTGACCGCACAATGCGCCTCGGGCCCCGCCGCTCCCACCCAGGAGCGGCGGGGCCCGCTCACGTTTCGGACGCGGCGCCCAGGCGCACCTCAGCCACTCACCAGCCCCACTCCTCGTGGGCCTCAGGCGTCATCGGCATCGGCATCGGCATCGAACGAGCGTCAAGACCGTCTCGCAGAGCCGGGGAACCACGCCTGGTCGAACCCGAGTTCCTCGGCTCGCCGTACGGTCCGGGCCACCCGGTCCGCCCGGGGCCCCGAGCACGCGAGGATGATCCGGAGTTCCACCCGCCGTGCCCGATCGGCACCGGTCCTCACGCGTCCCCGTAGGCCTCCCCGCCCAGTTCGAGGCCGGCCGTTCCCGCCGTCGTGTCGGCCAGCCACGCACGGAAGGCGTCCACGTCGGCGTCCGGCAGCCCGATCTCGATGGTGACCGCCTCGCCGTAGCGGACGTCACGGACCTCGCGGCCGGTGGCGCGCAGGTCGTTCTGGACCTTGCCGGCCCGCTGGTGGTCGACGGTCACCGTGGCCAGCCGGAAGCGGCGGCGGGTGATCGCGCCGAGGGTGTCGAGGGCCTCGCCGACCGCGCCGCCGTACGCGCGGATGAGTCCGCCAGCGCCGAGCTTGACCCCGCCGTAGTAGCGGGTGACGACGGCGACGACGTACCGCATGTCGCGGCGCAGCAGCATCTGGAGCATCGGGACGCCGGCGGTGCCGCCCGGTTCGCCGTCGTCGCCGGCCTTCTGCGTGGAGGCGTCGGCGCCGATGACGTAGGCCCAGCAGTTGTGGCTGGCGTCGGCGTGCTCCTTGCGGACGCGCGCGACGAACTCCTGGGCCTCCTGCTCGGTGGCCGCCGGGGCGAGGGCGCACAGGAAGCGGGAGCGGTTGACCTCGGTCTCGTGGGTGCCCACGCGGGCGACTGTGCGGTACTCGTCCTGCATCCGCCCAGCCTATGCGGACTCGCGGGCGCACCCGGCCAGAGACGGAGCCGCCCCTTCCCGCCGCGCGGCAGGGTGGGGCCTACCCGTGCCCGCCCCGCGCCACCGTCACCTCCGTCAGCAGTGCCGTCCCCGGGCCCAGCGCCGCCCATGCCGTCCCGTGCCAGGCCAGGACGGCGATCGCGGACGTCGGGAACTTCTTCCGCACCTGCTCCACGGTGTCGTCCAGGCCGTCCCCGGCCAGTTCCAGGACCAGTTCCTCAAGACCCGGGTTGTGCCCGACCAGCAGCAGCGTCTCGACCTCGGGCGGGGCCTCGCGCACCACCTCCAGGAGCTCGGGTACGCCCGCCGCGTACACCCGCCGGTCGTGGCGCACCGGCGGGGGCGTGCCCCACTGGCCGGAGGCCAGCTCCCAGGTCTGCCGGGCGCGCACCGCGGTGGAACAGACCGCGAGGTCGGGCAGGCAGTCGGACTCGGCGAGGGCGCGGCCGGCCGCGGGGGCGTCACGGCGCCCGCGGGCCGCGAGCGGGCGCAGCTGGTCGGGAACGCCCTCGGGCCAGGCCGACTTGGCGTGCCGCAGGACGACCAGGCGGCGCAGCGGTCCCGCGCCCGGGCGGGCGATCACGCGGCGCTCCCGAGGTCACGGGTGAGGTCGAGGGCGAGCAGCCGGTCGGCGTAGGCGCAGGTCTCGAAGCGGGCGCCGTCGGGGATCTCGGGCTGGTTCTCCATCCAGCGCAGGACGCCGAGCACCCCGGGTACGTCGAGGTCGTCCTCCCAGGCGTCGCGCAGCCGCCCCCGCACCTTCTCCGGCACCGGCCGCGAGGGGCTGCGCGCCCACTGGGCCACGGCCTGCCGCAGTCGCCCGAGCCGCCGCCCTGCCGCGTCGAGGGCGCCGGCGCCGAGGTGGACGGCCGTGCCGCGCGGGGCGTCGAGAAGGGCGAGCCGGAGTGCGGCGGGGTCGGCGAGGCCGTTGAGGACGCCGGCGTCGGGGCCGCCCGCGGGAGCGACGGCGACGCTCACCCCGCCGCCGGGCACGCTCACGCCCTCCGCCGTCACATGGACGACCTGGGCCTCGCCCAGTCCCGACGCGAGGTCGCGGCCGTCCTCGAAGGGGCGGATACCGAGGGTGGTGGCGGCGGCGTGCAGCTCGGCCTGGTGGTGGTCGGCGGTGAGCAGGGGCAGGACCGGGGTGCCGCCGATCTCCAGGGCGCGCAGGAGCAGGTCGGTGGTGAGCAGCACCCGCAGCGCCGTCAGGTCGTACCCGGAGGCATGAGCCTCGACCCGGGTCAGGGCGCGGCGGGCGGGGGCGGCGGGAACGGTCTCACCGGTCGTGGCGTCGAGGATGCGGAGCACGGGCTGAGCGTAGGCGGCTGGGCGGCCGTATGCAGGCACCTTGCGCCGATTCCGGTCACCGTGGCGGGACATGCGGGACATGGCACACCTTCTGCCACTGTTTCTGCCGCCGCGTCTGCCGGAACTGCCGCCGCGAAGAGTGTTCCGGCGGTACCGCGCGGGTCCGGCCCGGGCCGGGGAATCAGGGTCCCGGCGGGCGCTGTTGGCCACGACAGATGTTCCCCCGAGGCGAGGAGGCCGACGATGTACGGCGACGAAGCGACGATCCGCAGGATCCTGACCGAGACGGGTGACACCTGGGCGGTGGTCGGCCTGTCGCCCAACCGGGGACGCGCGGCGTACGGAGTGGCACAGGTGCTGCAGCGGTTCGGCAAGCGGGTCGTACCGGTCCACCCCAAGGCGGAGACGGTGCACGGGGAGCAGGGCTACGCCTCGCTCGCGGACATCCCCTTCGACGTGGACGTGGTGGACGTCTTCGTCAACAGCGAGCTGGCCGGTGCGGTCGCGGACGAGGCGGTGGCGAGGGGCGCGAAGGCGGTGTGGTTCCAGCTCGGGGTGGTCGACGAGGCGGCGTACGAGCGGGTGCGGGCCGCGGGTCTGGACATGGTCATGGACCGCTGCCCGGCCATCGAAATTCCCCGACTGAGCCGGGCCTGAACCGGAACCGAGCCGGATTTGAGGAAGATCTGAGCCTTCCTGTCTTACCCTCTTCTCATCTTTCCCAGCTGAATACGGACATTCCGTGACCCTCGCTGACCTGTGCAAAGGCTTTGGCCAAGACAGGAAAGATCGAGGGTCAAATTTTGGGAAACACTCTTCAACCGGAGCGGCATACACCCATAGCTTGTGGCCCCTTACTCGTTAAATCTGCGTTCAGAAACTGAGAGGCCACTTGACATGGTGAGTGTCGAGAATGCCGCCACTGAGGACATGACACCCTCGGGCGGCCTGAGGCGGGACGTCGGGCTGATCGGCCTGATGTGGGCCTCCGTGGGGTCGATCATCGGCTCCGGCTGGCTGTACGGCGCCCAGAAGGCCGTAGTGCAGGCCGGTCCCGCGGCGACCATCTCGTGGGTGGTCGGCGCGATAGCCATCGTGCTGCTGGCACTGGTCCACGCCGAGCTGGGCGGCATGTTCCCGGTGGCGGGCGGTACGGCCCGGTACCCGCACTACGCCTTCGGCGGACTGGCCGGCATGTCCTTCGGCTGGTTCTCCTGGCTGCAGGCGGCGACCGTGGCCCCGATCGAGGTCGAAGCCATGATCGGTTACGCCGGTCACTGGAAGTGGGCCCAGCACCTGGAGCACGCCAACGGCACCCTCACCGCGAGCGGCCTGCTGGTGGCCGTGATCCTCATGGCCCTGTTCGTCGGCGTCAACTTCTTCGGCGTACGGGTGCTCGCGCACACCAACAGCGCCGCCACCTGGTGGAAGATCGCCGTACCGCTGGCCGCGATCTTCATCATCGCCGTCGGCAACTTCCACCCGGCCAACTTCCACTCTGAAGGCTTCGCCCCCATGGGCGCCAAGGGTGTGCTCGCGGCGATCAGCACCAGCGGCATCATCTTCGCGCTGCTCGGCTTCGAGCAGGCCATCCAGCTGGCCGGCGAGAGCCGCAACCCGAAGCGTGACCTGCCGCGCGCCACGCTGGGCTCGGTCGCCATCGGCGCCGTCATCTACGTGCTGCTGCAGGTCGTGTTCATCGCCGCGCTGCCGCACAGCACCTTCGCGCACGGCTGGGCGCACCTCCACTACAAGGGCGACAGCGGCCCCTGGGCCGGCCTCGCGACCCTGGTCGGACTCGGCTGGCTGGCCGTGGTCCTCTACCTCGACGCGATCATCTCCCCCGGCGGCACCGGCCTGATCTACACAACGGCCACCTCCCGGGTCTCCTTCGGCCTGGCGAAGAACGGCTACGCGCCGAAGATCTTCAGCCGGACCGACGCCCGCGGCGTGCCGTGGTTCGGTCTCATCATGTCCTTCGTGACCGGCGTGATCTGCTTCCTGCCGTTCCCGAGCTGGCAGGAGCTGGTCAGCTTCATCACCTCGGCGAGCGTGCTGATGTACGCCGGTGCTCCGCTGGCGTACGGCGTCTTCGCCGACCGGCTGCCGCACTACGAGCGGCCGTACCGGCTGCCCTTCGGCAAGCTGATCTCCCCGCTGTCCTTCGTGGTCGCCAACCTGATCATCTACTGGTCCGGCTGGGGCACCCTGTGGCGGCTCGGTATCGCGATCGTGCTCGGCTATGTCCTGCTCGGCGGCTACGGCGTCTACGCCCACAGCAAGGGCCTGCCGGACGCCCCCCGACTGGACTTCCGGGCCGCGCAGTGGCTGCCGGTCTATCTGATCGGCTTGGGCCTGATCTCCTGGCAGGGCGGTTTCGGCGGCCAGGGCCACATCGCCCTGTGGTGGGACATCGCGGTGATCGCCGTCTTCTCGATCGTCATCTACTACTGGGCCAAGGCGACCGCCTCCCCCGCCCAGGACATCGAGCGCAGCATCGACGAGGTCGTGGTCACCGACGCCCCGGCGCACTGACCCGCCCCGACTCCCGTGTCCCGTCAGCCACGGCGGCCCTGCCGTGGCTGACGGGACACCGTCATAATGTGGGGGTGACCCCCCACTCACCTTCCGAAGAACGCCGTACGGTCGTCATCATCGGCGCCGGTCCTGCCGGGCTGACCGTCGGGAACATCCTGCGGGCCGCCGACGTCGACTGTGTGGTCCTGGAGACCGAGAGCAGGCAGTTCATCGAGACCCGGCCCCGGGCCGGGGTCATCGAGGAATGGGCCGTCCGCGGCCTCCAGCAACGCGGTCTGGCCGATGCCCTGCTGGCCCGGGCGCAGGTGCACAGCGAGTGCGAGTTCCGCTTCGGCGGCGAGCGCTTCCGGTTCGACTACGGCGGCCTGACGGACCGCCACCACTACGTCTACCCGCAACCGTTGCTGGTGACGGACCTGGTACGGGAGTACGCGGACGTGCGCGGCGGCGACATCAGGTTCGGGGTGCGCGACGTCACCCTGCACGACCTGGAGTCGGACCGGCCGGCGGTGTCGTACGTCGATCCCGGGACCGGTCAACGGCATGTCCTGCGCTGCGAGTTCGTCGCGGGCTGCGACGGGGCGCGCGGGGTGACCCGGGACGCGATACCCGACGGTCGGGTGCGGATCTCCCGGCAGGACTACGGCATCGGGTGGCTGGCGCTGCTCGCCGAGGCGCCCCCGTCCTTGGACTGCGTGCTGTTCGGCGTCCATCCGAACGGTTTCGCCGGGCACATGGCGCGCAGCCCCGAGGTCACCCGCTACTACCTGCAGTGCCCGCCGGGCGACGACCCGGAGAGCTGGTCGCACGAGCGGGTCTGGGCCGAGCTGCGCGAACGGCTCGGCGCGGAAGGGGCGCCGCCGCTCAACGAGGGTCGGCTGGTCGAGAAGCGCGTGCTGGACATGCACAACTACGTGGTCGAACCCCTGGTGTTCGGCCGCCTCTTCCTGGCCGGCGACGCCGGGCACCTGACCGCCCCGATCGCCGCGAAGGGCATGAACCTCGCCCTGCACGACGCCTTCCTGCTGGGCGACGCGCTCACCGCGCACGTCACCAAGGGCGACGACTCCGGCCTGGACGGCTACTCCCACGCCTGTCTGCGCCGGGTCTGGGACTACCAGGAGTTCTCCGGGTTCCTGTCCGGCATCTACCACGGGACGGCCTCCGGCGACCCCTTCCTCGCGGGCACCAGCCTGGCCCGGCTGCGCAGGCTGTTCACCTCACCCGCGGCGGCGACGGCCTTCGCCGAGCAGTACCTCGGTTCGGCCGCCGCCTTCTGAAACGCCGGGCGGGGCTGGCCGCCCGGCCGTCCGGCCGCATGCAGGCGGTACGGGACGCGCCCCTGGGCCCGGCACTGGCGGCGGCGACCGGCGACCGGCGACCCGGACGAGGTACTCGCCCTGCTGGAGAAGCTCAACTCCCTTCTTCGGTAGGGGCTTCGGCGGCCGTCTCGGTGAGCCGGTGGTCCGCCACCTTCAGCGCCTCGTCGACCAGCCGGCGCAAGTGGCTGTGGCGCAACGAGTACACCACCCGGCGCCCCTCCTTGCGGGTGCCCACCAGACCCGCGAGCCGGAGCCGGGCCAGGTGCTGGCTGACGGCGGGCCGCGCGGCACCGCAGACCTCGGTGAGCGTGGTGACGTCGGCCTCCCCCGCCGTCAGAGCGTGCAGCAGGGTCAGCCGGGTGCGGTCGCCGAGCAGGGCGAGAAGTTCGGCGGCGAGCGCGAACTGCTCCTCGCCCGGGCTGCGCGGATGCGCATGGTGCGCAGGTGATAGGTGCATGCGTGCGCTCATACGCACATAATGGCCTCGGGGACGTCGCCTGTCCACGTCCCGCGCACCGGAGAGGGGAGCCGCATGAGCGACCGCCACCACCACGAGCAGGCACCCGCGGACGACCGGCACCACCACGAGCACGCGCGGGTCCGCGACCGGCACGGCGCACACGCGCACGACCACGGCCACAGCCACGACCACGCCCCCTCCTCCCCCGGCGGCCTCCGCCACCGCCTCGGTCACCGTCTCGGCCATCTCCTCACCCCCCACTCCCACGAGACGGCCGACAAGCTCGACTCCGCCCTGGAGACCTCGGCGCGCGGGATGCGGGCGCTCTGGGTGTCGCTGGCCGTGCTCGGGGCGACGGCGTTCGTGCAGGCGGTCGTCGTGGTCCTGTCCGGCTCCGTCGCCCTGCTCGGCGACACCGTGCACAACGCCGCCGACGCGCTGACCGCCGTACCGCTCGGCATCGCCTTCGTGCTCGGGCGCCGCGCGGCGAACCGCCGCTTCACCTACGGCTACGGGCGGGCCGAGGATCTGGCGGGGATCGCGATCGTGCTGACGATCACCGCGTCGGCCGCGTTCGCCGCCTGGACCGCGGTCGAACGGCTGCTGGATCCCCGGCCGGTCACGCACCTCCCGGCGGTCACCGTGGCCGCGCTGGTCGGGTTCGCCGGGAACGAGTGGGTGGCCCGGTACCGGATCCGGGTCGGCCGGGAGATCGGCTCGGCGGCACTGGTGGCCGACGGGCTGCACGCCCGTACCGACGGATTCACCTCGCTGGCCGTGCTGTTGGGGGCCGGCGGCGCGGCCCTGGGCTGGCAGCTCGCCGACCCGCTGGTGGGGTTGGCGATCACCGCGGCGATCGCGCTGGTGCTGCGAGACGCGGCCCGGGAGGTGTTCCGGCGGGTGATGGACGCCGTGGACCCGGAGCTGGTGGACCGGGCCGAGCGGGCGCTGTGCGAGGTGCCGGGGGTGCGGGCGGTGGGTGAGCTGCGGCTGCGGTGGATCGGGCACCGGCTGCGGGCCGAGGTCGCGGTCGTGGTCGACGGCGAGGCGACCGTACGGCAGGCGCACGCGGTCGCGGTGGCGGCGGAACACGCGCTGCTGCACGCCGTACCGCGGCTGACGGCGGCCCTGGTGCACGCCGATCCGGCGCCCGCACCCGGCGAGCAGGACCCGCACCTGGCGCTGGCCCACCACGCGACGCTCTAGACGCCGAGGCCCTCCAGCACGACCGCGCCCGGCAGCTCGGCGAACGCCTTGCCGGGGACCAGGAGTTTGCCGCGCCGACGGCCGCTGCCGACCAGGACGTAGGGCAGGTCGACGACGGCCGAGTCCACCAACAGGAGCCAGTCGCGCGGGAGTCCGATCGGGGTGATGCCGCCGTACTCCATGCCGGTCTCGCCGGTCGCGGTGTCCATCGAGGCGAACGAGGCCTTGCGGGCGCCGAGTCGGCGGCGTACGACACCGTTGACGTCGACCTTGGTGGTGGACAGGGCCAGACAGGCCGCCAGCGTCGTCTCGCCGCCGCGCTTGGCCGCCACCACCACGCAGTTGGCCGACCGCTCCAGCAGGTCGCGCCCGTAGTGCTCGACGAAGACGGCGGTGTCCGCCCACTGCGGGTCGGTCTCGACGTAGATGATCTGCTCGGCGGGGACGGCACCGCTCCAGTGCCGTACGGCGTCGGCGACCGGCGCGGTCAGCTCGTCGAGGCAGTCGGGGGCAGGGGTGGCGGTGTCGAAGTCTCCGATGGGTGCGCGCATGTCCGCACGCTAACAGCCCGGCCGCGGGCGGTTCAGGGCACGGGCGGGACGGAGACCGTCATGATCATCTCCATCGGCACGTCCCCGGTGTTGCCGTACACATGGGCCGTGTTCGCCTCGAAGGAGGCACTGGCGCCCGTCGGCACGCGGTACTCGGCCCCGTCGACGGTGAGGGTCAGTTCACCGACGGTGACATGGACGATCTCCACGGTGCCGGTGGGATGGGGTTCCGACGGGCTGCTCTCGCCCGGCATCAGACGCCAGTCCCACATCTCCAGCGGGCCGGGCGCCTCGGTGCCGGCGAGAAGGCGGTTGTAGCTGCCGGCGTCGGTGTGCCACAGCCGTACGGCCTTGTCGACGGGGACGATCTGGACCTTGGGACCCTGCTCGTAGTCGAGCAGCGTGGTGATGCTGATGCCGAGCGCGTCGCCGATCTTGACGACCGTGCCGATACTCGGGTTGGTGCGGGCCTGCTCGATCTGGATGAGCATGCCACGGCTGACCCCGGCCCGGGCCGCGAGCACGTCGAGGGTGAAACCACGCACCGCGCGCCAGTGCTTGACGTTGCGGGCCAGGGACTGGGTCAGCAGGTCGAGGTCCGACACGTTCCGTCCATCATCGAGAGCATCACGGTCCATTATTTTAAATGACAGAGTTCAACTGAGTGAACTACGGTGGGGTGTACCTGATCGTTCACCGAACTGTACTGCGAGGCGGGCCGTGACAGCATTCTTCGCCCTGACCACCAGTCTCCTGTGGGGGCTGGCCGACTTCGGCGGCGGGCTGCTCACACGACGCGCCCCTGCGCTCACCGTGGTCGTGCTCTCGCAGGGCATCGCGGCGGCGATCCTCGGCGTGATCGTGGTCGCCACCGGCGGCTGGAGCGAGGCCGGGCCCCGGCTCTGGTTCGCGTTCGCGGCGGGCCTGGTCGGGCCGGTCGCGCTGTTCTGCTTCTACAAGGCCCTCGCCCTCGGCCCGATGGGCGTGGTCTCCCCGCTGGCCACGCTGAGCGTCGCCGTCCCGGTCGGTGTCGGGCTGGTACTCGGCGAGCGCCCGGGGCTGCTCCAGTTCGCGGGGATCGCCGTCGCCGTCACCGGGGTCGTCCTCGCGGGCGGCCCGCAACTGCGCGGTGCGCCCGTCGAGCGCCGGACGATCCTGGTCACGCTGGTCGCGGCGGTCGGCTTCGGCACGGTGTTCGCCCTGATCACGGAGGCGTCCACCACCGTCACCGGCCTGTTCCTCGCCCTCTTCGTCCAGCGGCTGACCAGCGTGGTGACAGGCGGCGCGGCGCTGTGGCTGTCGGTGCGAAAGGGCGGTCCCGCGCTGCCGGAGGGCGGCTTCGGCTGGTCCGCGGTCCCGGCGCTGGGCTTCGTCGGTCTCGCCGACGTCGCCGCCAACGGCACGTACACGGTCGCCGCCCAGCACGGCCCGGTCACCGTCGCCGCGGTGCTCGCCTCGCTCTACCCGGTGGTCACCGCGCTGGCGGCCCGCGGTTTCCTCAGTGAGCGGCTGCGGGCCGTCCAGGCGGCGGGGGCGGGGCTGGCGCTGGTGGGGACGCTGCTGCTCGCCACCGGCTGAGTCAGTTCTCGCTCTCCAGGGCGGCGAGCCG
Organism: Streptomyces sp. NPDC007157; assembly: GCF_040634235.1. NCBI lineage: Bacteria > Bacillati > Actinomycetota > Actinomycetes > Kitasatosporales > Streptomycetaceae > Streptomyces > Streptomyces sp. NPDC007157. The sequence continues at coordinate 112,598 of NZ_JBEYFE010000029.1, read as the reverse complement.
CGCCACGCCCTCCTCGTCCAGCTCCGCCAGCGCGCGCAGTTGCTCCGGGGTCATGCCCTCCGGTATCGGCACCGGCGCGGGCGTGCGCAGCGGCGGCTGCCAGCCGGTCTCGGGGGTCCAGCGGCGTACCACCCGGGCGGGCGCGCCGGCCACCACGGCGTGGTCGGGCACCGCGCCCCGGACCACCGCGCCGGCGGCCACCACCACGTTCCGGCCGATCCGCGCGCCCGGCAGGATCACCGCGCCGGTGCCGATCCAGCAGCCCGAGCCGATCTCCACGGGCTCCATGCGGGGCCACTGCCTGCCGATGGGCTGGTGCGGGTCGTCGTAGGAGTGGTTGGTGGAGGTGACGTAGACGTACGGGCCGAAGTAGCAGTCGCTGCCGATGGTGACGGTCGTGTCGGCGATGACATGGCTGCCACGGCCCAGGACCACGCCGTCGCCGATGCGCAGGATCGGCTCGGGGCCGAGGTCGAGGTCGGGCATCAGGCCCGCGGTGAGGGTGACCTGTTCGCCGACGATGCAGTGCGAGCCGAGGTGGATCCACGGTTCGCCGAAGACCGTGCCCAGCGGGAAGGCGAGCCGGGTGGCTTCGCCGATCGCGCCGAACCGGAAGCGGCCGGGGTGGTCGGCGGTGACGGAACCCGTGCGCTGCACCCAGGCCCAGCCCGCGTGCACCGCGCGCTGGGCGAGGCGGCGGCACCAGGACGAGAACGTGTTCTTGGGCTTCGGCACGGGGTCACGCTACGCGGAGGGGACCGCCGACGAGAGGGTGGGCTGCTGTGATCTTCGCCCCAGGGGGTGAGCTAGGTTGCCGTGGACTCGATGACGATGGGAGAGCGTGATGACGCAGAAGGCGCTGATCGTGGGGATCGGCGGGCGCGAGCCGAAGATCGAGGACGACGTGTTCGTGGCGCCGACCGCCTCGGTGATCGGGGACGTGACGCTGAAGGCGGGGGCGAGTGTCTGGTACGGCGCGGTGGTGCGGGGGGACGTCGAGAAGATCACCGTGGGGGCGCAGGCGAATGTGCAGGACAACGTGACGCTGCACGCCGATCCGGGGTTTCCGGTGAGTGTGGGTGAGCGGGTGTCCATCGGGCACAACGCGGTGGTGCACGGGGCGACGGTCGGGGACGACTGCCTCATCGGGATGGGGGCGACGGTGCTGAACGGGGCCGTCATCGGGGCGGGGTCGCTGGTCGCCGCGCAGGCGTTGGTGCCGCAGGGGATGGTGGTGCCGGCGGGGTCGCTGGTGGCGGGGGTGCCGGCCAAGGTGCGGCGTGAGCTGAGTGAGGAGGAACGGCAGGGAGTGACCCTCAACGGGACCCTGTACGCGGAGTTGGCGAAGGCGCATCGCGGGGTGCATGAGTAGGTGGAGCAGTGGGTGCGGCGCGGGTAGGTGGAGCAGTGGGTGCGGCGCGGTGCGGGCCGGTCGCGCGGTTCCCCGCGCCCCCGAGGACATCTACTCCCCGGCGCCTACCGGTTCGGCTTCCTTCTCGGTGACCTGGACCTTCTTTGCCTTGCGTCGCACGATCAGCATCGACGCCACGCCCACCAGCACCGCCAGTGCCAGGCCCACGTACGAGAACCTCTTCAGCCAGTCCTCCGCGACGATGCCGACGTAGTAGACCACCGCCGTGGTGCCTCCCGCCCAGCAGATGCCGCCGAGCAGGTTCGCCGTCAGGAACTTCCAGTACGGCATGTGCAGGACGCCCGCCAGCGGGCCCGCGAAGATGCGCAGGAGGGCGATGAAGCGGCCGAAGAAGACCGCCCACATGCCCCACTTCTCGAAGGAGCGCTCGGCGGTGGCGACATGGCCCTCGCCGAAGTGTCTCGGGAACTTCCGGCCCAGCCAGGCCAGCAGCGGGCGGCCGCCCTTGCGGCCGATCGCGTAGCCGATGGAGTCGCCGATCACCGCGCCCGCGGTCGCGCAGGCGCCGAGGACGAACGGGTTGATGCCCGAGTGCTGGGAGGAGAGCAGCGCGGCGGAGACCAGCACGATCTCGCCCGGCAGCGGGATGCCCAGGCTCTCCAGCCCGATGACCAGCGCCACCACTGCGTAGACGGCGACCGCCGGTACCGAGTCGAGCCATTCCTGGACGTGCACCGCCGGATCCTCCCCTGTCGCGTGCTGCGTACCCCTGGAAGGCTACCCGGTCGGCCGGGTACGGCCGTGCCCATGGCACCGGCCCGCCCCCCGGCCTTCGGTTTTCGGACATCCGGGTGTCATACGGGACGGGAAGGCTCCCCAGCGGTCCCGCACGCCTGCGGTCCCGCTCGCCTGCGGCTCCCCACCGCGGCCCGCCGTGGAAGGACAACGTCCCCGTGTCCTCACTGTCCTCACTGTCCTCACTCCGCTCCGACGCGCCCGTGCGCACCCTGTCGACCCCCTCGACGGCGGGCCGGCCGCTCCGGCTCGCCCTGTGTCTGTCCCCACTGCTCGTCGCGGCGGTCTGGGGGCTGACCAACCAGTCCCTGCTGTACGAGGGGGTCGGCCGGCTCGGCCGCGCCGAACCCGCGTGGCTGCTGGCCGCGGGCGGTCTCACCTGCCTGACCTGGGTGGTGGCCGCCTGTATGCGGCAGGGTGCCGTGCCCGACCGGCTGCCGCCGGGGCTGCTGCTGGCCTCGCAGTTCGCCGCCGGCGCCGCCAACCACGCGCTGCCCGCCGGACTGGGCGCACACGCCGTCACCGTCCGCTTCCTCCGCACCCGGGGCGTCCCCCTGGAGCGGGCCACCTCCTCGATCGCGCTGTACTCGGTGGCCAAGTCGGGTGCGAAGACGGTCGTGCTGATCGTGTTCCTGCTGTCCTCGTCCGCCTGGCGACGGCTGGGTGAGCTGGTCCCGGACGGCGTGGTGCTGGTCCCGGTCGCCGCCGTCCTCACCCTGGTGACCATCGCGATGGCCGTCGTACGACCGCTGCGGCGGCCGATCACCGGGCTGGTGCGGAGTGCGCTCACCGACGCCCGGGCGGTGCACGCCCGGCCCTCGCGGGTGCTGGCCCTGTGGGGCGGCGCGACGGCGATGCCGCTGGTCCAGGCGAGCGTGCTGGCCTGCACCGGGGAGGCGCTCGGGCTCGGGCTGTCGTGGGGCACCGTGATCTTCGCGTACCTGGCGGCGGGCACCGCGGGGGGTGCCGTACCGGTGCCCGGCGGGGTCGCGGTGGACGCGGCGCTGGTGATCACACTGGCCGCGTTCGGCTCCCCGGTCGCGGTGGCCACCGCGACCGTGATCGGCTACCGGGTGCTGACCGACTGGGTGCCGCTGCTGCCGGGCGCCCTGGTGCTGTCGGCGATGATCCGCGCCAAGGTGCTCTGAGAGCTCAGTCGCGGCGAGCCACGATCCGGTAGGCGTTGGAGACACGCAGCCGGCGCGAGAACGGCCGTACGGCGAAGCGGTCCGCGAGGGTGCCCGCGATCAGGGCCGGGATCCCGGCGAGGAGCAGGGCCGCGCGTGCCGTCTTCCGGAGAGCGCCCGGCGGGCGGGGCAGCCAGGGGGCGTCCTCGCGAGGGGCGGTGTGGTCCAGGGCGAGCCAGACGGCGGCCAGCAGGTCGACGGGGTCGTGCGCCTCGGCGTGCTGCTCCGCGACCACCGTGAAGCCCAGCTCGGTGAGGCGGGCGCGGAGGTTGGCGACGGGGACGAAGTGCAGGTGCTGCGGCTGGAGCCAGGGCAGCCACCAGCGACCAAGCAGCCGGGCGTAGCGGCTCTCAGGGTCGGGGACCTCGATGAGGAGGTGGCCGCCGGGGCGTACCGCCTGGTGGGCGGCGCGGAGTTCGCTGTCGGGGTCGGTGCTGTGCTCCAGGTAGTGGAACATGCTGACCACGTCGTAGCCGGCCGCGAGGTCGGGGGCCAGTTCGGGGAAGGCGCCCCGGTAGGCGCGCTCCACGCGGCCCTCGCGGGCGGCCAGTTCGACGCCGTCGGTGAAGTCGAGGCCGTCGAAGGCGGTGCCGGGCAGCACCTCGCGGGCGGCCTCGCAGAAGTGGCCGTGGCCGGTGCCGACGTCGAGCCAGTTCTTGGGGGTGGCGTCGTGCGGGAGCATGGACTCGGCACGGCCCCGGTACATCTTGGTGCGGCCGCCGAAGGTGCCGCTCATCTTCTGTTCGCCGAGGCCGTCGTAGAAGTCCCGGTAGTAGAACTCCAGGCCGGTGTCGTTCAGGCGCGGGTTCTGGAAGGTGTGCCCGCACTCCTGGCAACGGTCCAGGAGGAAGCGGCCGGGCTTGTGCTGGAGCAGGTCGGTGGTGCGCAGCCGGGTGGTCAGCCGGTCGGAGGCGCACCAGGGGCAGGTGGTGCGACGGGGTTCGAAGAAGCGGTCGACGCCGTCGGCCAGGTCCCGCTGGTAGGCGGAGCGCAGCGCCTCGATCTCACTCAGCTTGCTCATCGGGTCTCCTGAATCGCGAGTCGGCTGCCAGGTCTTCCAGGTGGGTTGCGGCGACCGGTGCACCGCCCGCGCCGCGGAACGCGGCGCGGATCCGGGCCGCCGCGGTGCGCGGGCCGGGCTCGTACAGGACGGTGTCGAGGGCCTCGCCCAGCCGCTGGGCGGTGACCCGCCCGAATCTGACCCGGACGCCCGCGCCCGCGTCCACGACCTGCCCGGCGATCACCGGCTGGTCGTCCCGGATGGGGGCGACGACCAGCGGGACGCCGTGCCAGAGGGCCTCGCACACGGTGTTGTGCCCGGCGTGGCAGACGACCGCGTCGACCCTCTCCAGCAGCGGGAGCTGGGGCAGCGAGGGCAGGATCAGGATGTCCTTGTCGTCGGTGGCGGGGGGCAGGTTGCCTCCGGGGTCGGCCACCAACGCCTGGACCCGGTGCGCGCGTTCGCGCACGGCGGCCACGCACTCGGCCAGGAACCGCCCGCCGACGTCCGCGTTGGCGGTGCCGAGCGAGACGAGGACCCGCTCCCGGCTCGGGTCCAGCCACTGCCAGGGGAAGTCGTCGGACACCGGTCGCTCCGAGATCGACGGGCCGACATGACGAATCATCAACTGATCGGTTCTACCGGCCAGTTCGGGGGTGGTGAAGGCGAGCGTCAGATGCGGTGAGAAGCGCGGGTCGGTGGTGCCCGCCGGGTCGCCGATGCGGTCCCGGAGCTCCGCGAGCCGGGCCCGGAGCCACTCGGCGACCTTGGGGATGCCGTCGTAGGCGCCGCCGAACTCGGCGGAGGTGGTCGCGGAGGTAGCCCAGGGCAGGCCGAGCCGCTCGGCCACCAGGGCGCCGGCGAAGGCCTGTTGGTCGGCGACCACGACATCGGGGCGGAAGTCGTCGACGGCCGCCCGGACCCCGGGCGCCATCGCCTCCGCGAGCGGCACCAGGAACCACTCCCACAGGAACTTCAGCGCCTCCGCGCCGCGCAGGTCGGCGGGCCGTTCACCCTCGGCCGTCCCCGCGCACGGGTACACCCGGGCCCGGGATCCCGCCAGCCGGCGCAGCAGCGCGGCGTCCGGGCAGACCCAGGCCACCCGGTGCCCGCGCGCGCCGAGTTCCGCGGCCACGCCGACGGCCGGGTTGATGTGCCCGACCAGGGGCGGTACGACGAAGAGGTAGTCGCTCACCGGACGCCGGCCGCCCGCGCCCCGCTGACCGAGTGGATCAGCTCCATGATGTGACCGCCGACCGTGCCGGCCGCCTCGACCAGCACGGAGTGCTCGTGTCCGGGCAGCACCACCGACCGGTAGTCCGCCAGCAGGGCCTCCTTCAGCGGGACCACCTCCACCAGGTCCGAGTCACCGCCGTACACCCCGAGGACCGGGCAGCGGACGGCGCTGATCTGGTCCTCGGTCAGGACCCGGCTGGCCGGGATGTCCCGGCCGAGGCTGGTCTCGCGGGCCAGCCGGGCCGCGCCCCTGGCCAGGCGGGCGGTGTTGTGGCTGCGGTTCGCGGTGATCCAGGCGATGGCGTCCGACTCGTTGTGGGCGAGCTCGGTGACGACGCGGTGCAGGATGCCGCCGAGCTTGTCCGCCCAGGCGGCGGTGGCGGGCTCGGACTCGATGAGAGTGAGGCTGGCGGCGCGTTCGGGATGGCGGGCCGCGTAGCCGAAGGCGATGGTGCCGCCGTAGGAGTTGCCGACGAGGTGGACCGGGCCGGTGATCGACAACTGGTCGAGCAGGGCCTCCAGGTCGTCGATGTTGTGGTCGAGGGTGTAGCCGCCGGACGGCCGGCCGCTGCGGCCGTGGCCGCGCAGGTCGTACATGACCACGTCCAGGCCGGAGACGGCGAAGGCGGGCGCCACGGTGAAGTAGTAGCTGGCGAGGCTGTCGGTGAGCAGCCCGTGGACCAGGACCACGGTGGCGACCGGGGTACGGCCCTGACCCGGGCCCATTCTCTGTACATGCAGCCGGATGTCTCCGGTGTCGACGATCGCCATGGCTCAGCCCGCCTCCGTGGCCTTCAGGCTCCACACGACGTACTCCACCAGGCGGCCGACGGTCAGCCCGATGATCTCGTCGAACTCCATCCCGGCCAGGAACTCGGCGAAGTTGACCCGCTTCCCGTACCGCTCCTCCAGGAGTCCGGCGAGGGTGACCAGGTCGATGCTCTCCAGCTCCAGATCACGGTTGAAGGTGGTGCCCATGCCGATCTCGGCGTCGTCGTCGCCGTACTCCTCCAGGAGGGTGCGGAGCATCCGGGTGAGGTCGGCGAGTACCGCCTCCTCGTCGGCGCGGACTTCGGGCTGGGTCGGATTCATCGCGGGTCCTCCTCTGGGTCTGCGGCTGCCGGTCCGGTCGTCCAGGCCACGACGTAGTCGCGGTCCGGCAGTGCGGGGGGATTGCGGACCGGCGCGCAGTGCACCGGGTAGGCGCGTTCCAGCCGGCCCGAGACCAGCAGCCGGCTGCCGTCCGGGGCCGCCTCCAGGACGGCGAAGTCCCTCGGGCGGCCGTCGAATCCGGTGCCCTCCGCCTTGGCGACGGCCTCCTTGGCGGCCCAGAACCGGGTGAACCACAGCGCCGTGGAGCCGCCTCCGCAGAGTTCGTGCAGCAGGCGCAGTTCGTCCGTGCCGAGGGCGGCCGCCAGGGCGGCCGGGTCCCGTTCGGTGACCTCTTCGAGGTCGATGCCCGGGCCGGGCCCAGGCCGGTGCGGTCGTACGATCGCCACCGCCGCCTCGGCCCGATGGGCGAGCGAGACGTCCAGCGCGGGCAGCGTACGGCCGTGCACACCGGACACGTACGGTCGACCCAACTCGTCGTTGTGCACCCGGAGTTCGGCCGGGAAGACGGGCCCCTCGCCGTGCTGCCAGAGCCACTGCCGGACCGCGTCCTTGGCGGCGATCCGGCCGAGCAGCCACTGTCTGCGGCCGCGCGGCGCGTGCTCGGCGTACTGCGAACGCTCCACTCCGCCGAGGGAGTTGCGCATGATCAGTTCACGGGAGGCGAGGTCCGGCCAGCGTTCGTGGACGAGTGCCCAGCCGCCGGGCCGCGCCTCGGAGAGGGTGTTGCGGTCGGGGAAGCGCTCGACGGGGCGGGTCTGCGGGTCGTTGTCGAAGCGCCGGTCCTGCCAGCCGCCGATCCGGGCCCACACCCGGTCCTCGACGGTCAGCTCCACGTCCGCCTCCAGGACGGTGTCGGTGAGCTCGGTGATCCGCACCAGGCAGCCGACCTCGGTGCCGGGCGCGGGATGCGGGCCGTGGAAGCGGGTCTCGCGCATCCCCACCGGGAAGACGACGGTCCGCTCGGTGCGGGTGGCCATGATCCAGTAGCCGAGGATCTGGCCGACGTTGTCCAGGAGGGCGCCCGGTGCGGCGGGCGTGGTGATCACGCCGCGGACGTGCCGGTCGCCGATCGCGGTGAGTTCGGTGACGCCCTGGAACGCCGGGCCGTGGAACATCCAGCGCTCGGAGTAGAGCTGGGCGGCGGTGTGGTCGGGGATGCGCTCGGGGGTCGGCGGTGCGGTGGGGGCGGCGGGGGGCGGTGCGTGGCCGGGGGCGAGTTCGACGACCGCGCGGGCGGTGGGGCCGAAGGTGACCGAGACGCGGCCGGGGCTCTCGGGGGTGACGGTGACTGTGACGTCGACGGGGGGCGTGGCGGTGAGCCAGCGGTCGAAGCGGGCGCCGTGCACGGCCACCGCCCGCAGTCCGGTGGCTTCCTCGGCGGCGTCCATCATGTGCCGGACGATGGTGGTGGCCGGGACCACCGGCCAACGGTCCTCGATGTCCGGCCAGTCGGGGCGTTGCGGGTAGAAGCAGTGGTCGAGCAGGTGGGGCATGGTGTCCGGGGAGACCCGGACGGTGGTGGTACGCGCCGCGGGGGCCGAGGGGACGTGTACGGCCGACGGGACCGGTGTGGGCTGCGGGACCGACGGGGCCTGTGGGGCGGATAGGGCCTGCCGGGCTGGAAAGGTCGGCGGGGTCTGTGGCATCGGCGGGGCCGGCCGGGCGGGAAGGGCCGACGGGGTCTGGGGGGCCGGAGGGGCCTGCGGGGCCGGTGTCCGGCGTGCGGTGAGGACGGCCACCGCGGCGTCCGCGGTGTCGCGCAACAGCGCGCCGAGTTCGGCGGCGGCCGGGACGCGGAGGGCCAGGTCGTCGAGCGCGGACGGGCCGGTGGGCGCGGTCGGGCCGGTGGGCGCGGTCGGGCCGGTGGGCGCGGTCGGCCGCCCCAACTCGGCGCGGAGCCGGTGCAGGACCGGGCCGTCCAGGGAGACCAGGGCGCCGTCCAGGTCGAGGCGGACGGGCGCGAGATGTCGTACCGGCGTACTCGCACCCCTCGCGCCGCTCGTGTCGGGGGTGGCCGGTGCCACGGCCGGTGCCACGGCCGCGCCGGCCGTCCACAACGCCGTTGCCACCCTTCGGAGTTGGCCGAGGCCGGAGCGGTGCGGGGAGTTGGCGGCGACGGCCAGGTGGTCGCGGTCGCCGAGAGTGTCGGCGATGAGGGAGGCCAGCTGGCCGGGGCCGGTCTGCACGAAGGTGCGGTGCCCGGCGGCGTACAGGGCCTCGACCAGCTGCCGGAACCGGACGGGCTCCAGCAGGTGCCGCACGAAGAGCTCGCGCACCTCCGCCTCGGCCTGCGGGAAGGGGGCCGCGGTGGTGCCGGACCAGACCGGGACGGTGGGCCGGTGCAGCCGGAAGCGCTCGGCGGCCTCCTTGATGGGTGTCAGGTACGGCTCCAGCATCGGCGTGTGGAAGCCGGACCGGAATGGCAGCACCTGGCACAGCACGCCGTCGGCGCGGAAGGAGCGGACGAAGTCGGCCACGGCCCGGTCCGGACCGCAGACCATCGACTGGCCGGGCGCGTTGTCGTGGGAGAGGACGATCCCGGCGTCCGCCCAGTCGTCGTCCAGGGCGGCCAGGACCCGCTCGGCGGGGGCACCGACGGCGGCGAAGGCGAGGCCCGGGACGGTGACCGCGTCGGGGTCGAACCCGGCCATGAACGCGTCGACCTGGTCGCCGGAGTAGAGACCGGCGGCCACCATCGCCGTCCACTCGCCGACGCTGTGCCCGGCGACCGCGTCCGGGACCACGCCCATCCGGCGCAGCGCGGTGTCCAGCAGCCGCCCCACGCCGACGACACCGAACCCATGACGGCCCACGTCACCGACCCGTACGTCCCCATCGGCGGGGCCCGTGACGGTGGGGAGACCGAAATGCGTGGCGATGTCGTCGACGCGGGGAGTGAACTCGCCTTCCAGGCCGGGGAAGACGAAGGCCAGCTTGCCGGTGTCGAGGAGCGGGGTGGGCCGGAACCACACGTCGTTGCGGCCCTGCCAGGCCCGGCCCTTGCCGACCGCGCGGCGGGCCAGGGCCAGCCGTTTGGCGGTGGGGTCGACGATGCCCAGACGGGCCGGACCGGCCTGAGGGTGGGCACGGTCGGGGGCGAGACCGGCGACGAGGACGGCGGAGTCGTCGGCGGCGAGGGCGACGGCGAGCCGCTCGGGGGTGGGGGCGGCGAGCAGGAGGATGCGCTCGGGCTCGGTGACCGTCGTGACGGGTGCGACGGCGGTGGCACGTCTGCCGGGTGCCTCCTCCAGCACCACGTGGGCGTTGATCCCGCCGAACCCGAAGGCGTTCACCCCGGCCCGGCGCACCGGCTGTTCGGGGGTGGTCTGCCAGGGCTCGGCCCGGTCCAGGGTGCGGAAGCGGGTGTCCGCGAGGGCCGGGTGCGGGTCGTCGCAGTGCAGGGTGGGCAGCAGGGTGGCGTGGTGCAGGGCGAGGGCGGCCTTGACCAGCCCGGCGACTCCGGCGGCCGGCATGGTGTGGCCGATCATCGACTTCACGGAGCCCAGCACGGCCCGTTCGTCGCTGCCGCGCGGCCCGAACACCTCGGCGAGGGTGGTGAGTTCGGCCCCGTCGCCGGCCGGAGTCGCGGTGCCGTGCGCCTCCAGGAGCCCGACGGAGTGCGGGGCGGCGGGGTCGAGACCGGCGGCCCGCCAGGCCTGGCGTACGGCGTGGGTCTGGCCGCCGGGGTCGGGGTTGACGAGTCCGGCGGTACGGCCGTCGCTGGCCACGCCGGTGCCGCGGATCACGGCGTAGACGCGGTCGCCGTCGCGTTCGGCGTCGGCGAGGCGCTTGAGGACGACGACGCCGGTGCCCTCGCCGATGAGGATGCCGTCGGCCTCGCGGTGGAAGGGGCGGATGCGCTGGCTCGGGGAGAGCGCGCGCAGCTGGGAGAAGACGCTCCACAGGGTGATGTCGTGGCAGTGGTGCACTCCCCCGGCGAGCATCAGGTCGCAGCGTCCGGCGGTGAGTTCGGTGACCGCCTGGTCGACGGCGACCAGCGAGGAGGCGCAGGCCGCGTCCACGGTGTAGGCGGGGCCGCGCAGGTCGAGCCGGTTGGCGATCCGGGAGGCGGCGAGGTTGGGGACCAGGCCGATCGCCGACTCGGGGCTGGCGGGCCCGAGCCGTTCGGTGAACGCCTCCCGCACCCGGGCCAGTTGGCCGGGCGTGAGGTCAGGCACCAACTCGCCCAGGGTGCGTACGAGTTGCCCGGCCGTCCGGACTCGCTGGTCGAGCCGGACCAGACCGGGCGTGAGATAGCCGCCCCGGCCCAGGACCACGCCGATCCGGTGCCGGTCGGGCAGCCGGTCCGCGCCGCCGGCGTCGGCGATCGCGGCGGCGGCCACGTCGAGGGCGATCAGCTGGTCGGGCTCGGTGCCGTCGACGGAGTTCGGCATGATGCCGTACCGGGTGACCTCCACCTCGGCGAGGCCGTCCACGAAGCCGCCGCGCCGGCAGTACACCTGATCGGGGACGGCGGGCCCGGTCGCCGAGCCGGGCCGGTAGTAGTCCGCGTCCCAGCGCCCTGCGGGCACCTCGCCGATCGCGTCGACGCCGTCGCGCAGGTTCCTCCAGTAGGCGTCGAGGCCTGCGGCGCCGGGCAGCAGCACCGCCATGCCCACGATCGCGACCGGTGTCCGGCGGTCGTCGGTCATGTCACCAGCCCGACGCGGTGTAGACGACGGCCCGGACGGACTCCGCACCCCAGGCGAGTTCGCGCAGCAGCGCGGCGGCGCCCTCGTCGGGGTCGATCAGCTTCACCCCGCGCCGGGCGTACTCGCGCCCCAGCTCCGGACTGACCATGCCGGTGTGGCCGCCGGTCGGCGCCCACGGCCCCCAGTGCACGGTCAGCGCCCGGTTCCCGGTGCGGTCCGCCCAGTCGGCGCCGAGGCTCTCCAGGGCGTCGTTGGCGGCGGCGTAGTCGACCTGGCCGCGGTTGCCGAGGACAGCGGAGACGCTGCCGAACAGCACTGCGAAACCAGGCCCGTTGGGCAGCTCCTCAAGGGCGGCGAGCAGGGTGGTGGCGCCGCTCGTCTTCGTGCCGTAGACCCGCTGGAAGGACTCCGGGGTCTTCTCGGCGATCAGCCGGTCCTCGATCACCCCGGCCGCGAAGACGACTCCGTCCAGACGGCCGTGGTCGGCGTGGATCTCCTTGACGGCCTGGAGCGCGGCGTCCCGGTCGCGGAAGTCCACGGCGCGGTAGCGTGCCTCGCTGCCGAGCGCGGCCAGTTCGTCGAGGGTGGCGGTGATCTCCCGCTGGGCGAGGATCAGTTCGGTCTCCCGGTTGACCTCGGCGGGTTTGAGTCCGCCCCGGGCCGCGAGGGCCGCGCGGAGTTCGGCGGGGGTACCGGCGGCGGCCGTGTCCGGGGCCTCGGGGCCGGTGGGCGCGGGGGTCCGGCCGAGCAGTTCGACACGGCAGCGGCAGGCGGCGGCGAGCCCGGCAGCGAACTTCGCGGTGATGCCCCGGGCCCCGCCGACCAGCAGCACCACGGAGTCCCGGTCCAGGCCGAGCGCGGCGGCCTCGGCGGCGCCCTCCCCGGCGGGTCCGGCTCCGGTGCTGCCGAGCGGGCCAAGCGGTACCTCGGTCAGCTCCAGCCCCTGCCGGCCGGCGGCGGTGCGCAGGACCACGGGGGCCGGATCCGGTGCGAGCAGTTCGGCGAGCAGTGCTTCGGCGACGGCGGCCGGTCCGGTGTCCGCGAGGGTCACGACCCGGGCGACCGTGTCCGGATACTCCCGGGCGACGGTTCGGAACAGCCCGTGCAGCCCGGCCGAGCGGGCCGCGTCCTCGCCCTCGGCGGGCCGGGCGGCCAGCAGCCAGCGCGGGCCGCGCGCCAGGGCCGCGCGCAGCACGGGGAAGGCGTCCGGCAGCACGGGTATGTCACCGCCGGGCAGCGCGCCCAGGTAGAGCACGCCGTCCACGGTTCCGTCCGCCTCCCCGAGCCGGTGGTCCGGGCCGACGGTCACGCACTCGGCGCCGTACGCGGAGAGCCGTTCCGCCAGTTGGGCGCCGTACGCGGAGTGCTGGTCGGCCGGTTGGCCGCCGTCCCCGAGGATCACGAACCGTCTGCCGGAGAGCAGGACGGCCGGGTCGGCCGCGGTGTCCGGCTCCGCCAGCGCGACGGGGCGCATCTCGAACCGCTTCGGCGCCTCGCCCGGGGGAACCTCCTCGGCGGTGGCGGGCCGGTGTGCCGACGCCGGTACGCCCGGGCCGGGTGCGGGCTCCGCGGTGCCGGCCGCGCCGGCCGCCGCCGGCTCGGCCACGGCGCCCGTCCGCCCGGTGGTGCCGCCGGTGGTGGCCGTGGCCGTCTCCTCCTGCCGCCCGCCGGTGTCGACCCGGGCCCGCAGCCATCCGGTGACGGCCGCGGCCGTCCGTGCCTTGGCCAGTTCCTCCAGCTCGGCGTCGTCCAGGGTCTCCGCCCCGCCCGCGATGCCGAGCCGCTTGGCCAGCTCCCCCGCGATCTCGGCCCGCTTGATGGAGTCGATGCTCAGGTCCGCCTCCAGATCGAGGTCGGGCTCGATCATGTCGACGGGGTATCCGGTGCGCTCGCTGATGATCTCCAGAACGACCCGCTCGACGTCGGTCGCCGCGGCCGGCTCCACGTCGGGCGCGGCCGGCACGGCCACCGGCTCCGGCTGGGGTACGACGGTGTCGGCGGGCGCGAGAGCGGGTGCAAAGGCGGGTGCGGGCTGCAGCGGTGACACCGGCGCGGCGGGCACCGCCCCCGGTGTCGCTCCGAAGTAGGTGAGCAGCACATCGCGCTGGGCGGCGATCATCTCCCGGCTGGTGCGCAGGAATTCGGAGATCAGCGCGTCCCGGTCGGCAGGGGCGCCGTGCGGCTGGTTCGTCGTCACAGTCGTCTCCACGACTCGTCGGGCCGGTGCGAGGGCACCGGGCAGGAGGTCTCCGGCGGCGGTGCGCACGAGGTGTCCGTCGACCGTCCAGCCGGGCCGCTTGGGCACCGGGGTACGGACCGCGTCCACGGCGTCACGGCCGCGCAGCAGCCAGGCGGTGCGTACCGGTGCCCCGGCCACGGCGAGCCGGGCGAGTGCGTCGAGCCAGCCGCGCAGTCCGCTGTCGGCGCGGGGTTCGCAGGCCACGGTGGTGTGCGGGCGGTCGCCGAGGATCTGCCCGACGAGCCGGGTGAGGACGGTGCCGGGTCCGGCCTCGACGAAGACCCGCGCCCCGGCCTCGTACATCGCCTCGATCTGGGCGGCGAAGGCGACGGGTGAGCCGATCTGGGCGGCGAGTTCGGCGCGTACGGCAGCGGGCTCCGGCGGGTAGGGGGCCGCCGTGCGGTTGGACCACACCGGGAACTCGGGCGGTCGTACGGCCGTCTCCGCGAGCACCTCCGCGAACCGGTCCCCGGCGCCGGCGACCACCGGGCTGTGGAAGGCGCAGGCCACCGGGATCCGCTTGGCGCCGAGCCCGCCCTCGCGCAACCGCCGCACGGCTTCGGTCACTTCTTCCGTCGGGCCGGAAATCACGCTCTGCTTCGGCGAGTTGTGGTTGGCGACCACGACCGAGTCCGGGACACCGATGGTGCGCAGCGCGCGCTCGACGTCCTCGGCCGCGCCGGACACGGCGGCCATGGTGCCTGGTTCGTCGCCCGCGGCGGCCAGGATCGCGGCGGCGCGTTCGGCGCTGAGCTCCAGGAGGGTCTCGGGGGTGAGGGCGCCGGCCGCGCTGAGGGCGACGAGTTCGCCGTAGCTGTGTCCGGCGGCCATGTCGGGGTGGACCCCGGCCGCCGTCAGCAGGGCGTGGGCGGCGAGGCCGGTGATGCCGAGGGCGGGCTGGGCGGCGCGGGTGTCGGTGAGGGCGGCCCGGTGGCGCTCGCGGGTGGCCTCGTCGAAGGCGGTCGGCGGGTAGAGGGGGCCGGCATGGGCCCGGCCGAGCTGGAGGTAGTGCTGCAACTCGGGGAAGGCGACGAGGAGGTCGGCGAGCATGCCGGGGCGCTGGCTGCCCTGGCCGGGGAAGAGGAACGCGACCTTGGCGTCGGTGTCGGCCTGCGGGTCCGCCAGGTGGATGCCGGCGGCCGGGTCGTGCTCACCCGCGAGGACCCGCCGCAGCTGCCCGGTCAGCTCGTCCGGGTCGCGCGCCACCACCGCGGCCCGCACCGGCTCGTGCGAGGCGTCCGAGCGGCGGGCGGCGGCGAGCGCCAGGTCACGCAGCCGCCAGGACCCCGTCTCGGCGGCCCGCAGGATCTCCTCGGCACCCCGGTGGGCGGCCTTCTCGTCCCGCCCGCGGAACAGGAACAGCTCGGCGGGCCAGAGGTCCAGCCCCTGCTCCGGCGGTACGACGCTGTCGTAGGCACCCAGCACCACATGGAAGTTGGTGCCGCCGAAGCCGAACGCGCTGACCCCGGCGACCCGTTCGGCGGCCGGAGTGGCCCACGGCCGGGCCTCGGAGTGGAAGGCGAACGGGCTGTCCTCCTCCTTCCAGGCCGGGTTGGGCCGGTCCAGATGCAGGGTGGGCGGCTTGACGCCGGTGTGCAGGGCGAGGGTGGTCTTGATCAGCCCGGCGAGTCCGGCGGCGCACTTGGTGTGCCCGATCTGGGACTTGACCGAGCCGAGCGCGCAACCGCCTCTCTCCGCGCCCGCCTCCGCGAACACCTCGCTGAGGATGGTGAGTTCGGTGCGGTCGCCGACGACGGTGCCGGTGCCGTGCGCCTCCACCAGGCCGACCTGCGCCGGGGAGACACCGGCGTTGCGGTACGCACGTAGCAGCGCGGCCCGTTGCCCCTCGGGGCGCGGTGCGGTCAGCCCCAGGGAGCGGCCGTCGCTCGACGAGCCGAGTCCCTTGATCACACCGTAGATGCGGTCCCCGTCGCGCTCGGCGTCGGCCAGCCGCTTGAGGACGACGCAGGCCACGCCCTCGCCGAGCGCGATGCCGTCGGCGGAGCCGTCGAAGGCACGGGAGCGGCCGGTCGGCGAGAGGGCGTGCACCGAGGAGAACAGGACGTAGTCGTTGATGCCGTTGTGCAGGTCGGCGCCGCCGCACAGCACGACGTCGCTGGTGCCGGCGGTGAGTTCCTTGCAGGCGACGTCGACGGCGGCGAGCGAGGAGGCGCAGGCGGCGTCCACGGTGTAGTTGGCGCCGCCCAGGTCGAGGCGGTTGGCGATCCGCCCCGATATGACGTTGGCGAGCATGCCCGGGAAGGAGTCCTCGGTGAGCCGGGGCAGCTGCTCTTCGAGGCCGTCGGGGACCTTGCCGTAGTACGAGGGCAGTACGGCGCGCAGCGTGGCCGCGTTGGAGAGGTCGCTGCCGGCCTCGGCGCCGAAGACCACGGAGGTGCGTGAGCGGTCGAACTCGCGTCCCCGGGTGCCGTATCCCGCGTCGTCCAGGGCGCGTCGGGCGGCCTCCAGGGCGAGCAGCTGGACCGGTTCGATGTGGCCGAGGGAGGCGGGCGGGATGCCGTAGCTCAGCGGGTCGAAGGGGATGGCGGGCAGGAAGCCGCCCCACTTGGAGGTGGTGGTGCCGTCGGCGTGGTGGACGGCCGGGTCCCAGCGGTCGGGTGGGACCTCGGTGACGGCGTCGTGTCCGGCGACCACGTTGGCCCAGAAGGTGGCCAGGTCGGGGGCGTGCGGGAACATGCCGGCCATGCCGACGATCGCGATGTCGAGCGGGGCGGGGGCGGGCGGCTCCGGGCGCGGTTCGGGTGCCGGCCGCCGCCGGACCAGGAAGTCGGCGGCGCCGTCGGTCACGGCGTGGTGCAGGGCGGCCACGGTGGTCGTCGCCGAGCGCAGTACGGCGACCTCCCCGGCCATGAACATCCCCTCGTTGAGCTGACGTTGTTCGTCCACCGGCGCCGGCTCGCCGCCGTCCGCGCGGTCGACGCCCTTGCTGGCGATGCGCAGCCGGCCGACGTTGAGCCGCTCAAGCTCCTCCCACAGCTGCCGGTCCGGCACCCCGTTCGCCCGCAGTTCCGCCTCGCGCTTGTGGTAGTCGAGGGTGAACGGGCTGGGCACGCAGCGGGTGGCGTGGCCGGGTGCGGTCTCCAGGAGGGCGGTCGAGGCGGCGGCCCTGACCTGGCGCTGGAAGAGGGGCCGGATCGCGCCGCGGTCCACGGCCTCCTCGGTGAAGAGGTAGGCGGTGCCCATGAGCAGTCCGACGGCGGCGCCCCGGGCGGTCAGCGGCGCGGCCAGCGCGGCGACCATCGCCGCGGAGCGTTCGTCGTGGATGCCGCCGGCGAAGAACACCTCCAGGCCCTCGGCCCCGGGGAAGTCCTCCAGGACGGCGAGTTGGGCCTCCCAGAGCGGGAAGCTCGCGCGCGGTCCGACGTGCCCGCCGCACTCGGAGCCCTCGAACACGAACCTGCGGGCCCCGGCCTCCAGGAACTGCCGGAGCAGCCCGGGCGAGGGCACGTGGAGGAAGGTACTGATCCCGGCCCGCTCCAGTGCCTCCGCCTGGGCGGGTCGGCCGCCCGCGATGATCGCGTGGCTGGGTCGCAGCTCCCGTACGGCGTCGAGCTGGGCGTTCCTGAGTTCCTCGGGGGCGAAGCCGAGCACGCCTACGCCCCAGGGCCGGCCGTCCAGCGCGGCCTTGGCCTCGGTGAGCATCTCCCGGGTGCGGGCACCGTCGGCGAGGGCCAGCGCCAGGAAGGGCAGCGCCCCGTCGGCGGCGACGGCCGCGGCGAAGGCGGCCCGGTCGCTGACCCGGGTCATCGGACCCTGGGCGACGGGCAGCCGGGTGCCCAGGGCGCGGCTCATGGCGGAGGTGGCGGGCCGTAACGCGTCCGGGGCGGCGCGGCCGGCCCTCGGCGCGTCCGGAACGGACGTCTCAGGCCGCACCGCGTCCGGAACGGACGTCTCAGGCCGTACCGCTGCCGGGGCGGACGCGCCGCCGCCTTCCCGGATCGCCGCCGTCAACTCCCTTACGGTGCGCCGTACATCACCCCATCGCTCGGCGAACCGGGCGGCGAGGAAGCCGTCCTGTCCCACCGGCAGCAGCTGGGTGCGCAGGTCCTCGGCGCCCAGCAGCGCGCCGACCGCGGCCGGGTCGTCGGCGGGCGGGCGCATGGCGTCCGGACCGCGCCGGTGCAGTACCCGGTGACCGGCCACGACGGCGGTCTCGGAGCCGTCCAGGGAGCGCAGTACGGCCGCCGTCGCCTCGGGCAGCCGGGACTCGGCGAGCAGCGCCAGCTGGCTGTCCAGGACGACCCCGGCCGCGCCGCCGGCCACCGCGGCCGCCGCGGTACGCGGCCCGATGCCTCCGCAGGCCCACACCGGAACGTCCAACTCGAGTGCTTCGAGGAGCTGTTGGAGCAGGATGAAGGTGCTGAGACCGCCGATCCGGCCGCCGCTCTCGGCGCCCCGGGCGATCAGCCCGCGCACTCCGGCCGCAACCGCTTCGCGGGCCCCGGCCAGATCCGTCACCTCGGCCAACACCCGGACACGTGGGTCGAGTTGATCGACGGTCCAGGGTGCGTCGACGGCCAGGACCACCGTGTCGGGAGTCTGGTCGAGGTCCTGCGGGGTGAGCGCGCAGCCGGGGGCGACCCGCACGCCGTAGGGTGCCGGCGCCGCCCGTCTCAGCCGGGCCAGGGCCTCCCGGGTTCTTCGGTCACCGCGCCCCAGGTCCAGGACACCGAGTCCGCCGGCGGCACAGACCGCTGTGGCGAGCCGGGCGTCGGGTTCTCCGAAAGGGGTGATGCACATGATCAGGTCGACGGCACGCACAGGGGACGTCATGATGCTCCGAATAATCGGGAGGACAGCACGGTGGGGGATGTGTGCGGCGGAAAGCTCGGGGTGAGGCCCCCGGAAACTAGCGAGTTCATTACTCGCGGGTCAATAACGGAACGGCCCTATCACGAGCGGGGGCATTGATTCGGCCAGTCGGGGGAATTCACCGCAAGAGCCGAAAATCCGAGCAATCCACTGCGCCGGAACGGCCTCCGAACCGGTGGAGCACTGGCGTCACACCGTCACAAGACCGTCAAAGCACCCGGGCCATTCACCCGGCACTCACCCCGGCGCAACACCCCGTGCGGCCGCGCCGAGCTCTGTAAATTCCGGATGACTTCGGTCCGCTGGCTCGATCGTGGCACACCGGAAACCTGCGGGGACCGCACCTGCACGAAGCCTGCACCAACCCTGACCCAAGCCTGACAAAAACCTGTCGTCAAGTGTATTGCTTCACATGAAACACGCGATGGGGAAAATCCTTGTAAACCCTTGAAGTAAAGCGGCCGGAGAGCCTTCGCCTGCCGACCGCCCATTGACACGGATTCAGTGATCTCAGCCGCTCACCCGCGCACTGGTGCGCAGCTTCAGGTCGCCCGACGAGGCACCCACCCAGACGGTGCGCCGTCCGGTGCCGAGCGTCCAGCGATGGCGACGCGCGTCCCACGACGACAGGGTGCGCGCGGCGACCCGCACGGTGACCCGCCGCCGCTCCCCCGCCGGCAGCACGAGCCGCCGGAAACCGCCCAACACCCGTACCGCCTGGTCGAGTCGGAGGTCGGGCGAGCGTCCGACGTACACCTGGGGCACCGCCACCCCCGTCCTGCGCCCGGTGTTGCGCACGCTGAACGTCACCTCCAGACCGCCGCGGGTCCAGCGGGCGTGCGCGTCGGAGTAGGCGAAGGAGGTGTACGACAGCCCGTGCCCGAAGGGGAAGAGGGGCCGCACGCCCTGCGCGTCGTACCAGCGGTAGCCGACGTGGATGCCCTCCGAGTACTCCTCGATGCCGTCGACGCCGGGGTAGCGGCGCGGGTCCCCGGCGACCGCGTGGTGGTCGTCGTCGACCGGGAAGGACTGGGTGAGGCGCCCGCCGGGGTCGCTGTCGCCGAAGAGGACGGCGGCGGTCGCGGCCGCGCCCTCCTGACCGGGGTAGTACATCTGGAGCACGGCTCCGGTGTCCGCGAGCCACGGCATCGACGTGGACGACGAGGTGTTGAGGACGACGGTGGTGCGCGGGTTGGCCGCCGCCACCGCCCGGATCAGCTGTTCCTGGTGGCCGGGCAGGGCGAGGGTCGTGCGGTCGAGGCCCTCGGTCGCGTCCTCGTAGGCGAACAGCACGGCATGGCGTGCGGCACGGGCCGCGCTCACGGCCTCGGCCACGTCCTGGGCCCGGCTGGCTCCGTTGATCCGGCGCAGCCGGAACAGCAGACCCAAGTCGCCTCCGGCCGCCGTGATCTTCAACTTGTGCGCACCCTCGGCGAGCCGGAGCGTGGCACGGCGGACGCCGAGGCCGTCGGGGGCGACGGCCACCAGCCCGCCGGAGAAGTACTCGCCGTAGCCGGGCGCGATGGGGAACAGGTCCTCGCCGTCCAGCAGGACCGTGGGGCGGGCGGTGGGCGCGGACGAGAAGTGCAGGACGAGAGTCCACTCGTCGGTCTCGGCCACGGTGAGGGTGCCGTCGTACTCCCAGCTCTTCCCGGCGGCGACCCGCTGCCCCTCGCTGTCGAAGGCGGGGCTGAGGGCGGTCGCGGGGATCGCCTTGCCGAAGAGGTCCTCGCCGAGCGAGTAGGTGACCATGCCATGCGCGCGGGCCCTGATGGCGTCGAGTGGGCTGTCGGCGTGGTCGGGGATGACGTGGGCGCTGCCACCGCCGCTGACGAAGGGCAGGCTGCCGGTCGGTCCGATCACCGCGATGCCGCCGCCGTCCAGGGGCAGTGTGCGGCGCTCGTTGCGCAGCAGGGTCGCGCCCGCCTCGGCGACCTCCCGGGCCACGGCCGCGCCCGCGGCGGCGTCCCGGCCGGGGCGCGGCGGGGCGCTGCCGTCGAGGAGGCCGAAGCGGTCCATCACCGACAGGATCCGCCGCACCGCCCGGTCGACGTACTGCTCGGCCACGCTGCCGTTGCGCACCGCCGACTTGAGGGCCGTACCGAAGTGCGTCCCGTCGGGCATCTCCATGTCGAGGCCGGCGGTGATGGCGGCCACCGTGCTGTGCGCGGCGAACCAGTCGGTCATCACCCAGCCGCCAAAGCCCCACCGGTCACGCAGGATGTCGGTGAGAAGCGCCTTGTTCTCGCAGGCGAAGGTGGAGTTGACCTTGTTGTAGGCGCCCATGACGGCGCCGGTGCCGGCCTCCACCGCGGCCTCGAAGCCGCGCAACTCGATCTCGTGCATGGTCTGTTCACCGGCGTGCACGTCGATCGTGTTGCGGTCCTTCTCCTGGTTGTTGAGGGCGAAGTGCTTGACGGTCGCGATCAGGCCCTCGCCCTGGATACCGCCGATCTCGGCGGCGACCAGGTCGGAGGCGAGCAACGGGTCCTCGCTGAAGGTCTCGAAGTTGCGGCCCGCGTAGGGGGTGCGGATGAGGTTGACCATCGGGGAGAGCAGCACGTCCTGGCCGAGGGCGCGGCCCTCGCGGCCGATCACCTGGCCGTAGCGGCGGGCCAGTTCCGGGTCGAAGGCGGAGGCGAGCAGCACGGGGGCGGGCAGGGCGGTGGCGTGTGCGGTGATACGGACGCCGGCCGGGCCGTCGGCGAGCCTGAGGGGCGGGATGCCCAGCCGGGGGACGCCGGGCACGTAGCCGGCCTGGCCGAGCGAGTCGGGGTCGGTGGCCCCGTGCAGCAGGGAGATCTTCTCGTCCAGCGTGAGTCCGGCGATCAGCCGCTCGACCCGGGGGCCGGCCCCGGCCTCGGGTCTGCCGGCCGCCGTGGCGGGCCTGAGCGGGACGAGTCCGCCGGTGGCAGCGGCGGCGACCGTGATGGCGCCGGCCGTCAGGCGCAGGGCGGATCGTCGGGAGACGGTTTCGGACATGAGCCGTCACTCCTTCGGTGTGCGGGCACGACGGTGTGAACCGCGCGGGCGCGCCCGGGTGCCCGGCCCGCGTTCGGCATGTGAACGCACCTCCCGTCACACGACCTTGACGACTCGTCAACCGCACCACCGGCGCCTCGGAAACGTAAATCCGGTGGTGACTCGTGTCAACGATCTGAACAAAAAGCGGCCCGGCGCCGACAAGAACCGAAAACGGAGGGCCACGGCGCACCGTGACCCTCCGCAGATCCACACGCTGACCTCCGCAGATCCACACGTTGGACCTCCACCATCCACACGCTGGACCTCCGCCGATCCACACGCTGGACCTGCACCGCTTCAGCATGTGGTCCGCCACCGGCCGGCTAGCCGAGCAGGCTTCCCACCCCGCTCACGACACCCGTCACCGTGGCCGGTACGGCCTCCAGGACGTCGCCGACCGTTCCGGCGAGCGTGGCGACGGGCTCGGGCTGCTCCTGCGGCCCGGGCGGCACGACCGGGGCGGGACCGTCCTGGGTGCCGACCTGCGCGACCCGTGTGCTGTACGGGTCCTGCGGACTCCCGGGCGCCTGCGGCGGAGCCGCCGGATCCGGCGGGGGCGCGGGAAGTTCCGACCCCTCGTCCTTCTTCGGACCGGGTGGCGCGGAGTGTGTGGCGCCCGGCGTCACCGGTGCGCCCCCGCCGCCCGACGCCAGCTCCCAGCGCTGCTGGAACGATCCGTTCCGCCGGGCCACGACCACCTTCGTGCCGTTCACGGCCAGCGTGAGGTCCTTGTCCCAGCGCAGCAGGAGCTCACCGCGTACCGTCAGGTCGTACGACACCTCGCCCGCGTGCACCAGGCAGCCGGAGACCACGACACTGTGCGCGCCCGGGTCGGCGGCGAGGCAGAGGCTGGGGTCGAGTGCGCTGCGCAGCATGCCGTCGTCCTGGTACGACCACTGCTGGGACCCGGCGTCCGCGCACTTGCCGAGCCGCAGGTCGGCGCCCACCCGCACCCGGCCGCCGCGCACGTCCAGGCAGAGCCCGGAGTCCAGGCTGCGCAGTCTGCCGTGGGCGATCTCGACGGGAGCGCCCGCGGACGCCGGGGACGGGGAGGTGGCGGTGGGCGGTTTCCCGTCCGGGCCGGGCCGGCTGGTGCTGGCGCTGGGGGCACCCCAGGTGGTGGTGCCGGGGTGCGGGACACCGTTGTCATCGGACCAGCCCTTGGCCACGAGCACGGTGGCGAGGAGCGCGAGGGAGACCAGCCCGGCGCCGGCCAGCAGGGCCTTGCGCCGGCCGGCCTCGGACACCGTGCGGTGCCGGCCGCCGGGCACCGCGGTGGACGCGGGTTCGGTACCGGTCGGCCAGGCCTCGACAGCGCCGTGACCGGACCGCGCGTCGAGATAGCGGTGGGCGCCCCAGCCGAGCACGGTC
This sequence comes from Streptomyces sp. NPDC007157, assembly GCF_040634235.1. NCBI lineage: Bacteria > Bacillati > Actinomycetota > Actinomycetes > Kitasatosporales > Streptomycetaceae > Streptomyces > Streptomyces sp. NPDC007157. The sequence goes on along the minus strand of NZ_JBEYFE010000029.1, from coordinate 89,776 downwards.
TCGGCGAGCAGGACCTCGAGGCCGCCGTCGAAATGGCTGAGCTGTTCGGCCGCGTGCCGGCAGAACCGGCACACCGTCAGGTGCTGTTGCACATCGGGGAGCAGAGAGCCGCCCCGGCGAATGGGGACGTCGAGGAGTCGGTTGTAGAAACGGCATTCCTTCGAAGGCGCGAGTTCCCGGTGGGCGCGCACCAGGCCGACCCGGAATTGTTCACGGGCCTGGTCGAGGGCGGCCGTGGCGGTAGGAGCGTCGACACCCAACAGACCGGCGGGTATGTTTATGGGTTCGGCTTCGACCTCGGTGTGCCAGAGGAGACATTGCGAGGCCGCGGGAAGAGCCTGGAAAGCGCGTTCTGCGAGCTGCCGTCTTTCCGGGGTGCCCGGTCTCGCGGCGCTGAGTCCGCGGCCACCCGTGGTTTTGCGCAGTTCCGGTACCACCACGGAAATGGCTTCGTCGGCGGCCCAGGCGCGGACCGTCTCCCGTACGGCCACGAGGAGCTGCGGACGCAGGGCGCCGCCGACCGCGCCGCCGGCCAGCCGGCCGAGCACCCGCTCGAAGGCGGCGCTGGCGACCAACTGCGTGGCGGGGGTGGCGGAGGCGAGACAGACGGCCGCGTAGTCACAGGTGGCGCGCCAGTGCCGGGAGAGCAGCAGGGCGACGGCCTGGTGCCTGGCCGCGGGGGTTCCGGTGAGCTGGGCGATGAGATTGCGGTCGGACTCCCCTGGGGTCGAACCGGGGGGCGGCGGGTAAGGCGGGCGTGGGGGGTAGGGGGATTGCACTGAACCATTTCCTTCCGAGCCGCAGGACGGCATGCGAAATGGCGCCCTGACGGAATGCAGTGCCTGATTGGTGCGTACCTTTTGGAGACCATAAGGACCGGACTAACGGCCATACCGGCCTCTGGACCCTCCCGCGGGGAGGCTCACCTTCGCACACGGCCCTCATAGGAAACAAGAAGTTGAGGTGACCCAAGTTCAAAGTTCGGCGAATTCAGATAAGTTACCGCCGGTATCCACGACCGGCTCGGAATCCGCGGGCGCACAGGTCCAACTTGTGTGAGCCGCGGGTCGGGTGGCACACGAAACCTTCAACTACCGGACGGCTGCCCTCACAGATGGCGGAGCGCGCCCTTCCACAGCCGTCTCCCACGTTTCTCTCGGCCCGCTCTCATCAAGGTCGGCCAGCATGTGCCGCATGACCGCCCCCCACACCTCATCCGCCCCCGCCTCCCCCCGGTCGGTGCGCAAGGCCGTGGTCCCGGCCGCCGGACTCGGCACCCGGTTCCTGCCCGCCACCAAGGCGACCCCGAAGGAGATGCTGCCGGTCGTCGACAAGCCGGCGATCCAGTACGTCGTCGAGGAAGCGGCCAAGGCCGGACTCGACGACATCCTCATGGTGACCGGCCGGCACAAGCGGGCCATCGAGGACCACTTCGACAACGCCTTCGAGCTGGAGCAGGCGCTGGCCGCCAAGGGCGACACCGTGCGCCTGGACGCCGTACGCGATCCCGCACGGCTCGCCGACATCCACCACATCCGCCAGGGCGACCCGCTCGGCCTCGGCCACGCGGTGCTGTGCGCCAAGCACCACGTGGGCGACCAGCCGTTCGCGGTGCTCCTCGGTGACGACCTGATCGACGCGCGCGAGACCCTGCTCAGCCGGATGCTGGAGGTCCGCGACCGCTTCGAGGGCAGTGTGGTGGCGCTGATGGAGGTCGACCCGTCGCAGGTCCACCTCTACGGCTGTGCCGCCGTCGAGCACACCGGCGAGGACGACGTGGTGCGGGTGACCGGCCTGGTGGAGAAGCCGTCCCCGGAGAACGCGCCCAGCAACTACGCGGTCATCGGCCGCTATGTCCTGGCCCCCGAGGTGTTCGGCGTCCTGGAGCGGACCGCGCCCGGCCGGGGCGGCGAGATCCAGCTGACCGACGCACTCCAGGAACTCGCCGCGAGAGGCACCGTGCACGGGGTCGTCTTCGACGGACTGCGCTACGACACCGGCGACAAGGCCGACTATCTGCGCACGGTGGTCCGGCTCGCCTGCGAACGCCCGGATCTGGGGCCCGAGTTCACGGCGTGGCTGAAGGAGTTCGTGGCGGACCTGGCAGCCGAGGAGACCGGACGGCAGAGCGACCGGGCCGCCTGAGCGAGCCACGCGAGAGGGGGATCCGGCCGGTGGTCGCGCTCCTCGGCGACGGCGCCACGCGGCACACCGTCGCCGGCCTGTGGACCACCTCGCCACGGCGAGCGGCCCGTCGCCCGGCAACTGGTCCAGGGCGCTCCGGCCCGGCCGTTTCGGCCCAGGTGCTGATGCGGCCCCATGGCGCTACCGTCGTGTGGAGAGCCAGGGACGTGTTCACCGGTGCGGCGGGCTTCTCCCCTGATCCGCATGCCGGCCCCTCCTTCCTGTCGGGACACGTTCCCTCCCGAGAGGCTGGAACAAGGAGGCTTCCGATGGCGTCCACCGCACGGCGGCGGAATCTCCCGATGACTCTGACGGCAGTCACGATCGCCGTCGTCGGCATGGCTGCCGCGGCCCCGCCGGACGGCGCGGCGAACACCGGACACGCGGCCGGCAAGCAGACGAAACCCACGATCGTCCTCGTGCACGGCGCGTGGGCGGACACGTCGAGCTGGAACGGCGAGGTCACTCTCCTGCGCCGCGCCGGCTACCCGGTGCGTGCCATCGGCAACCCGCTGGAGAACCTGACGACCGACGCGCAGACGGTCAAGTACTTCCTCAAGAGCATCAAGGGCCCGATCGTCCTGGTGGGGCACTCCTACGGTGGCTCGGTGATCACCAACGCCGCCCAGGGAGTCGCCAACGTCAAGGCGCTCGTCTACGTCGACGCCGCCGCACCGGCCGTCGGGGAGACCACGGCGCAGCTCAGCGGCCCGACGTCCGTGCTGACCAAGGGGTCACCGGCCGATCTGTACGACGCCGTGCCGTACCCGAACGCACCGGCCAAGGCGTCCGCGCTGTACCTCAAGGAGAACGTGTTCGTCACGAAGTTCGCGAACAGCGTGCCCCATGACCAGGCGGTCAACCTGTGGGCCACGCAGCGTGCCGCGACCACGGTGGCCTTCAAGACACCCTCCAAGTACCAGGCGTGGAAAACGATCCCCTCCTGGTACTTCATCAGCACCGGCGACCAGATCATCACGCCCAGCTCGGAGAAGATGATGGCGCGCCGCGCGAGGGCCCACGTGACCGTCTACAACGGCGGTTCGCACCTCACGCTGGTGTCGGACCCGGCAGCCGTGACGAAAGTGATCCAGTCGGCGGCCTCGTCCCTGCAATGAGGCGGCGGGCGACCGACGCATCCCGAAACCGGCGAATGCCTCTCGGCCGCGGAAACCGCACCTGCCCAGGACCGGCCGATCCGGCCAGCCCGGTCTGCCACACGTAAGGATGCGAAATGAGCACGGTCACCACATCCGACGGCACGATCATCTTCTACAAGGACTGGGGCCCCCGCGACGGCAAGCCCATCGTCTTCCACCACGGATGGCCGCTGAGCGCCGACGACTGGGACAACCAGTTGCTGTACTTCCTGTCCCAGGGGTACCGCGTCATCGCCCATGACCGGCGCGGCCACGGCCGTTCGAGCCAGACCGCCACCGGCCACGACATGGACACCTACGCGGCCGACGTCGCCGCGCTGACCGACGCCCTCGACCTGAAGGACGCGGTGCACATCGGCCACTCCACCGGCGGCGGCGAGGTCGCCCGCTACGTCGCGCAGGCCAGGCCGGGGCGTGTCTCCAAGGCCGTCCTCGTCGCGGCCGTCCCCCCCGTCATGGTGAAGAAGGAGAGCAACCCCGAGGGCCTGCCCATCGAGGTGTTCGACGGGTTCCGCGCCGCGCTGGCCGCCAACCGTGCCCAGTTCTACATCGACGTGCCGTCGGGGCCGTTCTACAACTTCGACCAGCCCGGGGTCGAGAAGTCGCAGGCCCTGATCGACCACTGGTGGCTCCAGGGCATGACGGGCGCCGCCAACGCGCACTACGAGTGCATCAAGGCCTTCTCCGAGACCGACTTCACCGAGGACCTCCAGAAGATCGAGGTCCCGGTGCTCGTCATGCACGGAACGGGCGACCAGGTCGTGCCGTACGCCGACGCCGGCCCGAAGTCCGCCGAGCTGCTCAAGAACGGCCGGCTCAAGAGCTACGACGGCTACCCGCACGGCATGTTGTCGACGCACCCGGACGTCCTCAACCCCGACATCCTCGCCTTCATCGAGGAATAGCCGCCCGCGACAGCCGGACGGCCCGCCCACTGCGCCCCGGCCTCCGCGGTCGCGAGCGTCGGCGATCGCTCAGCCGTTGGGGCGCAGTGTCCAGATCACCGTCATCTCGCCGGTCACCGCGCCGTCCTCGCGCTGGATGGCGACGGCGACCGGGAACTCGGGACGCTTGCCCTCGTCGAGCTCGGCGACGACGTCGGCGATCGGGCGGCCCAGGGTCGCGGTCGCCCTGACCGGTCCGAGAGCCACCTTCTTGTAGGCGATCTCGGCGCTGACGGCGAGCGGCACGGCCCGGGAGAGCTGGTCGCCGAAGGCGGCGAGGACGATCGCGCCGCTCGCCGACTCGGCGAGGGTGAACATCGCGCCCGCGTGCGGCCCGCCGATGTGGTTGTGGAAGTCGCCCTGGTCCGGAAGGGACAGCACGGCCCGCTCCGGAGTGGTCTCCAGGTACTCCAGGTTGAGGGTCCGCACCATCGGGACCGTGGCGGCGAGCATCTCGCCGATCGACATCTGGTCTGTGCTCATGACGGTCATGTTACTCACGGGTAGCAGAGTCTGAACAGTGCCGGTGCGCAGATCGTCGTCATCGTGACGGCGACCTCCCGGCCTGGCGTTCGACGGCACCAGGGATGTACGACGCCCCGGGCGGCACTAGGGTTACGAGCCATGTGGCCAGAACAGCAGCCGCCAGGGGGCGAGCAGTACCCGCAGAACAACCCGTATCAGCAACCGGGTTACCAGCAGCCGAATCCGTACCAGCAGCCCGGATACCAGCAGTATCCGCCGCCGGGCGGATACGGGCAGCAGCCGCAGTGGGGTCCGTCGGGACCGGCCGGCGGGCCGCAGGCACCGCAGGGCGGGGGCGGAGGCGGAGGCAACCGGACCAAACTGGTCGCGATCATCGCGGCCGCGGCCGTCGTGGTGGCGGCCGGGGTGACCGGGTTCCTGGTGCTCGGCGGCAAGAAGGACGACAAGGCGGACAACGGGAAGGACCAGCGGGCGACCCAGTCGCCGGCGCCGTCGCCGACCGTCTCCGCGTCCGCCTCGACGGACGACAACCCGCGCGGTGAGGAGACCGAGAAGCCGACGGTCGCGGGCTGGAAGACCGTGGTGAACCCCAAGTGGGGCACGGCCTTCGACGTGCCGGCCGACTGGGAGGTGCTGACCCCGGGTACGTCCATCGGCTTCGAGGACAAGGACGGCAAGCCGATCATCACCATGTCGGGGGCCGCCCAGTACAAGTCGAAGTGGTGCACGAGCGACGACGACAAGGACGGCAGGACCGAGGACACGTCCCTCGCGGCGGTCGGCACCAAGGGCGAGAGCGGCGCGAAGAGCGGCGGCGACGCGGCCGTCCGGGAGGTCCCCTGGTGGGTGTACGGCGGCTACACGCAGCCGGACAAGAAGACCATCGGCTACGACAAGAAGGCCACCGCCTACACCACCGCGTCCGGCCTCAAGGGCGCCTACGCCTGGGCGCGTTCGACGGACACCCCGCAGAAGGGCAAGTGCGCCGGCGACGGCAAGGCGATCACGTTCGGCTTCGAGAACTCGGCCGGCGACCTGGTGTCCTGGGACTTCTACGGCGCCAAGGGCGTCAAGGGCGAGGTCCCCACGGCGACGATCATGAAGATCCTCAGCACGGTACGGCTGCACGGCACCCCGACCGCGAGCTGACCTGGTCAGGGGTCCGGAAGCCCGCCGAAACGGTTTGGCAAGCCGGACCCCTGGCAGGGATAGTCAGGCGGTGACCTCCACCTCCGACACCCCTGGCACCCCCGCCCGCCTGCGCAGACCCGGCTGGGCGGGCCGCAACTACAGTCTGCTGACCGCGGCGGCGGTCGTGACGAGCCTGGGCGCCAACGGCTCGCTGATCGCCGCCGCGTTCGCGGTGCTGGACGCGGGTGGCGACGGCGGGGACGTCGGTCTGGTGGCCGCCGCCCGGACCCTTCCGCTGGTGCTGTTCCTGCTCATCGGCGGCGCGGTGGCGGACCGGTTCCCCCGCCACCGGGTGATGGTCGCGGCCAACGCCCTCAACTTCCTCTCCCAGGGCACCTTCGCCGTCCTGGTGCTCGCGGGTGACCCCCGGCTGTGGCAGATGATGCTGCTCACGGCACTGGGCGGTACCGGCCAGGCGTTCTTCAGCCCGGCGGCCGAGGGCATGCTGATGTCCTCGGTGAGCGGGGAGCAGGCGGGCCGCGCCTTCGCCGTGTTCCGGATCGCGATGCAGGGCGCGGCCCTGGGCGGCGCGGCCCTCGGCGGTGCGCTGGTGGCGGCGGTGGGCCCGGGCTGGGTGCTGGCGGTGGACGCGGCCGCCTTCGCGGTCGCCGGGGCGCTGCGCTCGTTCCTCGACGTCAGCCATATTCCGCCGCGCGCCCCCGGGGAGGGGCTGCTGGCCGACCTCCGGGAGGGCTGGCAGGAGGTCAAGGGGCGCCCCTGGCTGTGGGGCATCGTCGTCCAGTTCTCGATCGCGAACGCTGTGGTGGGCGCCGCCGACGCCGTCTACGGCCCACTCGTCGCCCGCGACAGCCTGGGCGGACCGGGGCCCTGGGGCCTGGCGCTGGGCGCCTTCGGCGCGGGCACGGTGGCCGGCGCCCTGCTGATGACCCGCTGGAAACCCCGCCGGCTGCTGTTCGTAGGCACCCTCTGCGTCTTCCCGCTGGCGCTGCCCTCGGCGGCGCTGGCGGTGCCCGTCCCGGTGGGGATCCTCTACGCGGTGATGTTCGTCTCCGGGACCATGGTCGAGGTCTTCGGCGTCTCCTGGATGACCGTGCTGCACCAGGAGATACCCGAGGACAAGCTCTCCCGGGTCTCGGCGTACGACTGGTTCGGCTCCGTCTCCCTGCTGCCGCTGGCGACCGCGCTGGCGGGCCCGGCGGAGGACGCTTTCGGCCGGAGTCCGGCCCTGTGGGGCTGCGCGGGCCTGGTCGTCGCCGTCACCGCCGCGGTCCTCCTGGTGCCGGACGTCCGCAACCTGACCCGCCGCACGGTCCCGGTCACCGTCCGGCCGACGCCGGTGTCACCCGATGCCGAACGTTCCGCCGGGGGGCTCGGGTGACGGCACCGCCTCCGCGTCACCGACCGGTCCGGCAGCGCCGACGAACCGCCGCAGCGCGGGCCCGTGTTCGACCCGCGCGGGAAAGGCGTCGGCGGCCGTGCGCCGGGCCAGCACGGCGGTGTCGACGGGCCGGTGCGAGGCGATGAGCACCGCGTTCCCGAACCGCCGCCCGCGCAGCACCCCCGGCTCGGCAATGACCGCCAGCTCCTCGAACACGGCGGCGAACGTGGCGAGTTGGGAGCGCAGGAAGTCGAAGGGCGCGGAGTCCGCGAGGTTGGCCAGGTAGACCCCGTCGTCCCGCAGTACTCGCTCGGCCTCCCGCGCGTAGCCCAGCGAGGTCAGATGCGCGGGGATCCGGGACCCCCCGAAGACGTCGGCGATGAGCACGTCCGCCGAGTCGCCGGGAGCGCCCTCCAGCCAGCCGCGTGCGTCGGCGGCGTGCAGGGCGATCCCGGCACGGTCCGACAGCGGCAGATGCTCGGTGACCAGGTCCAGCAGCCCCCGGTCGGCGTCCACGACGTCCTGCCGGGACCCCGGCCGGGTCGCCGCCACGTACCGGGGCAGGGTGAGGGCGCCCCCGCCGAGATGCAGCACGTCCAGGGGCGCCCCGGTCTCCGCCACGGCGTCCAGCACGTACCCGAGCCGCCGGGCGTACTCGAACTCCAGATGCGTCGGCGCGTCGAGATCGACGTACGACTGGGGCGCCCCGTCGACGGTCAGCAGCCAGGCCCGCTCCCGGTCGACGTCGGGCATGAGCTTGGCGGTGCCGTGATCGGTGACCCGGACGACGGGTATGGCTTCGTTCACGGCACCATTGTCCCGCCTCTGCAAGAAGCGTGACGCTCGGCGCCACGGCCGGTGGGGGCCGGCCGCGCCCACGCGGCGGAGCCTCACATGGACGCAGCCCCGCACCCCTTACGGGGCGCCGCGGTGGCCGTCGGACAGCCGCGACCTCACTCCACCGAGGTCACACCCCCGCCGGCGCCACGGAGGTGACCGTCCCCGCCCCCACCGTCCGGCCGCCCTCGCGGATGGCGAACCCCAACCCCGCCTCCAGCGGTACCTCCCGCCCCAGCTCCACGGTCATCTCCACCGTGTCCCCGGGCCGGGCGACCGCCACCTCACCGAGGTCGACGTCCCCGACCACGTCCGCCGTACGGATGTAGAACTGCGGGCGGTACCCCGTCGAGACAGGGGTCGTACGACCCCCTTCGCGCCCCGACAGCACATACACCCGCGCCGAGAACCGCCGCGCCGGCACCACACTCCCCGGCGCCGCCACCACGTGCCCGCGCCGCACCGCGTCCCGCGGTACCCCGCGCAACAGCAGCGCCACGTTGTCCCCGGCCTGCGCCTCGTCCATCGGCTTCCCGAAGGTCTCCAGGCCGGTGACGACGGTCTCGACGTCGGCGCCCAGCACCTCGATCCGGTCGCCGACCCGCACGGTCCCCCGCTCCACGGCACCGGTCACGACGGTCCCGCGCCCGGTGATGGTGAGCACGTTCTCCACCGGCAGCAGGAACGGCGCGTCCAGATACCGCTCCGGCATGGGCACGTACGTGTCCACCGCGTCGAGCAGCGCCTCGATCGACGCCGTCCATCGCGGGTCCCCCTCCAGGGCCTTGAGCCCGGAGACCCGTACGACGGGCACGGAGTCGCCGCCGTACCCCTGCGCGGTGAGCAGTTCACGGACCTCCAGCTCCACGAGGTCGGTGAGTTCCTCGTCGCCCGCGTCGGCCTTGTTGAGCGCGACCACGATGTGGTCGACGCCCACCTGCCGGGCGAGCAGGACGTGTTCGGCGGTCTGCGGCATGATCCCGTCGAGCGCGGAGACCACGAGGATCGCGCCGTCCAGCTGGGCGGCCCCGGTGACCATGTTCTTGACGTAGTCGGCATGGCCCGGCATGTCCACGTGGGCGTAATGCCGGGTGTCGGTCTCGTACTCGACGTGCGCGATGTTGATGGTGATGCCGCGGGCGGCCTCCTCCGGGGCCCGGTCGATGCGGTCGAACGAAACGTATTGGGTGGTGCTGCCGGTGCCGCGCTCGGCGAGGACCTTGGTGATGGCGGCGGTCAGGGTGGTCTTGCCGTGGTCGACGTGGCCCATCGTGCCGATGTTGAGATGCGGTTTGGTGCGGACGTATGCCGTCTTGGGCATGGCTCTACCTCGAAGCCTGAACTGCGGTGAAACGTCTCGTCAGCGCGAGACGCGGGGACCCCGGAGAACCGCCGACCCTCCCCCTACGGGGTCCGCCGGACGATCCGGGGAGGGTCAGCTTCGGGCGCCGTCGGCAGCGGCCACGAGAACGGGCACGGCAGCCTTCGGCGCATCCGCGGCTGCGGATGCTGCGAGGAGGAAGGCGTACCGGAACATGACGCAGATCATTGCCGATGCGTCGCCGCACGTCGAACGGTTTTCCGTGGCGCCGGTCGCGCCCAATGGGCGGGAACCATACGGCGATCACACATCCGCGTCGGCTAGTGTCACCGAATGCTCGATGCCAACCGCTCTGGCACCGCCACGGCCGTTCCCCCGGCCGCCGCCGAGGAGCTGACCATTGCCCTGTCCGGTCCGGTGACCTTCACCGCGCGCTGCACGAGAGTGCTGCTGTCGCCGTGGACCCGGCTGTCCCTGCTCGTGGCCCTGCTGGCGGCGGCCGCGTCGTCGGTGCTGCTCTTCGAACCGCAGAAGCTGATGCGGCAGGGCTGGCCGCCCCAGGTGGAGGGCACCACCGCGGTGGTGATCTTCGCCGTGGCGTACGGCCTGATCACGGTGGCGTTCGTGCCGCGGCCGTTCCTGAACCTGGCGGCCGGCGCGCTGTTCGGCTCGGCGCTGGGCATGGGCGCGGCGATGGCGGGCACCCTGCTCGGGGCCTGGATCTCCTTCGCGCTCGGCCGCGTCCTCGGCCAGGACGCGCTGCGCCCGCTGCTGCGCGGCCGACTGCTGAAGGCGGCGGACAACCAGTTCAGCGAGCACGGCTTCCGCTCGATGCTGGCGGTACGGCTGTTCCCCGGCGTCCCGTTCTGGGCCGCGAACTACGCGGCGTCCGTCTCCCGGATGCGGTACGCGCCGTTCCTGCTGGCGACGGGCCTGGGCTCGATCCCGAACGTCGCCGCGTACGTCGTGGCCGGCGCCCGGGCCTCGGCACCGACGTCCCCGGTCTTCCTGATCTCGGTGGCGGCGATCGTGGTCCCGGCGGTGGCGGGCGCGGTGGTGGCCTGGCGGAAACGCCACCACCTGCGCAGCGCCCCGTAAGGGGCACGGGGAACTGCGCGACAAGCCCCCACGGCGCAGCAGCCGCACAACGGCACAGAGCGGCACCCCACTGGGCGCCCGGCGTCCCGCGGCACCCCACCAGGCGCCCAGCGTCCCCTACCGCACCGCTTCCAGGATCATCGCGTTCGCCAGCCCACCCGCCTCGCACATGGTCTGCAGGCCGAAGCGAGCGCCGCGCTCCCGCATGGCATGCACCAGCGTCGTGGTCAGCCGCGTCCCGCTCGCCCCCAGCGGATGCCCCAGCGCGATGGCCCCACCGTGCACGTTGACCTTGGCCAGGTCCGCCCCGGTCTCCTGACGCCAGGCCAGCACCACGCTGGAGAACGCCTCGTTCACCTCGAAGAGGTCGATGTCGTCGAGCTCCAGCCCGGCCCTGCGCAGCACCTTCTCGGTGGCCGGGATCACGCCGGTCAGCATCAGGAGCGGGTCGGAGCCCGTCACGGCGAACGCGTGCAGGCGGGCCAGCGGCCGCAGCCCGAGCCGCTCGGCGGTCTCGCCGGCCATGATCAGCACGGCGGAGGCACCGTCGTTGATCGGGCTGGCGTTGCCCGCCGTGACGCTCCAGTCGATCTGCGGGAACCGCTCGGCGAACCCGGGGTCGTAGTAGGCGGGCTTGAGCCCGGCGAGGATCTCGGCGGTGGTGCCGGGCCGTACGGACTCGTCCCGGCCGACCCCCTCCAGCCCCGCCACCTCGGCGTCGAACAGCCCCGCCGCCCAGGCGGCCGCGGCCTTCTGATGCGAGGAGACGGCGAAGGCGTCCATCTCCGCCCGGCTGATCGACCACTTCGCGGCGATCAACTCGGCGCTGATGCCCTGCGGGACCAGGCCCTCCGGGTAGCGGGCGGCGACTCCCGGGCCGAAGGGGTCCTTGCCGGGCGGCACGTTGGACCACATCGGTACCCGGCTCATCGACTCGACGCCGCAGGCCACGACGGCGTCGTAGGCCCCCGACATGACCCCTTGCGCCGCGAAGTGCACGGCCTGCTGGGAGGAGCCGCACTGGCGGTCGACGGTGGTCGCGGGGACGGTCTCCGGGAAGCCCGCCGAGAGCACGGCGTACCGGGTGGTGTTCATGGCCTGCTCACCGACCTGGTCGACGGTGCCGCCGATCACGTCGTCGATGAGGGCCGGGTCGACGCCGGAGCGCTCGACGAGGGTGCGCAGGGTGTGGGCGAGGAGTTCGACGGGGTGGACGTGCGCCAGGGACCCGTTCGGCTTGCCCTTCCCGACGGGCGTGCGTACGGCTTCGACGATGACTGCGTCACGCATCAGGGGACCTCGATTGCCAGTCTCGATTACCGGTGAGTAGGAAATCCAAACTCACCATAACTCCGTGAGTAGGAAAATCCAACCTTCCCCTGGAGTGGCGTCCCCGACCGCGTCCGCCCACGGCTGAGGGGCGGACGGTCGCCGGACCGTCCGCCCCTGATTCGACTCTGCGGCGCTACTGCCCCTGTCGGTACACGTCCAGCCGCCCGCACATCCCGAACCGGCCCCGCTCACAGGGCTGTTCGGCCTGTACGACGGCGTCGGCGAGGTGACCGGCATCGCCCCGTTCGAGGCGGTCGAGCTGCTCCCCCGTGGCCGCGGCGGCCGCCCGGGCGCCGCGCTCCCAGCGGGCACGCCAGTCGGCGAGCCGGGGCCGTACGAGAGCGGCGGCGGCCCGGTGGAAGGCGGCCAGCGGCTCCGGCCCGGTGGCCTCGCGCAGCGCGCGGTAGCCCTCCAGCGCCAGGTCACGGCGGGCGCGGGCGATCCGCTCCCGCTCGGCCTCCGGCGCGTCCGCGGGGACGGTGGTCACCGAGGCGTAGGTCTCCGGGTCGGCCAGGTAGCGCGGCGGCAGCGTCAGCACCGCGTCCCCGGCCTCCGGGAGGCCGCTGTTCTGCATCAGCACGGTGATGCGCAGGTCGTCCTCGTTGACGAGGCGGTGCACGGTGCCCGGCGTGAACCACGCGACCGTGCCGGGCGTGAGAGGCGTGACCTGGTACCCGGAGGCGGTGAGCGTCTGTACCGCACCCCGGCCGCCGGTGACGACGTACCCCTCCGAACAGACCAGGTGCAGATGGGGAGTTCCGCCGCGCACACCGTCGGCGGCCGGCCAGTCGTACACGCACAGCCGCGAGACCGCGACCCCGCCCGGCAGCCCCGCGAACCCGGACTCCCCGCCGCTCACCACGGATGCGCCTCCAGATACTTGGCGATGTCCGCGCGTTCCCAGGCGCCGTTCGCGATCACGACCCGGTAGCGGCGCCGGAGGCTGTCCCCCGGGGCCAGTTCGAGTTCGTCGTGGAAGGCCCAGGAGGGGGCGATGCCGGCGAACGGGTCGTTGCGCACGAACCAGTGCGCGGGGTGGGTGCCGCCCGCGCCCGAGTGATCGTTCTCCGGGGCGTGCTCGAAGACGACGGTGGCATGGCCGTCGGCGCCGTCGTGCTCGCCGGACAGGGCCAGCCAGGACGACTGGGAGCCCATCAGCTCCGGACCCTCGCCCTCGGGGCCGAGGATCCGGCCGTCCCGGAAGGCGCGCGGACCGCGCCAGAACAGGCCGGTGTAGCCCGCCTGTTCGCGTCCGGCGGTGGTCGGGCTGCCGAACCGGAGCGGCTCGTCACGGACGTTGGTGACGGCACTGGACCAGGTCAGCGCCCAGGCACCGGATTCGGGGTCGACGTCATGGACCTCGATGCGCCGCTTCTCCCGCGCCCACAGCGTCCCGTCGTACGGATGCCAGGTCAGCCGCTCCGCGACGACCAGCCGGCCGTCCACCGAGGAGAGCTCGTCGAAGCCGACGTGCCGCATCGAGCCGACGCGCTCCGGGAGGACGAGGTAACCCTCGCCGTGGACATAGGAGTTGCCGCCCCACAGGTTCGCGCCGGACAGGTGCGAGGCGGTCAGGGAGAGACCCTTGTGCCAGCGGTGGTCGTTGGGCCGGTAGTCCGTGACGACGTCCCCGGCGAGGGTGCGGATCGGGTGCAGATAGGGCTTGGGTGCCTCCCAGGCCGCCTCGGGCCGGTAGACGTACGCGAAGAGCTGCACCCCGGTGACCGGCTCGGTCACCGAGATCCGGTCGCCGTGGGTGTGGGTGATCCGCAGTTCGCCGCTCACGCGGACACCTCCTCACTCTCGACCGGCGCCCAGCCCGGAGCGCCTCCGTGCAGGGCCGTGTAATAAGGATCACCGGGACCGATGTCGCCCGCACGCACGGTGGTGTCGGTGAACGCCGACTTGTACAGCGCGGTGATCAGCTCCAGGCTGGTGCGCCCGTCGGCGCCGCTGCTGCGCGGCCGCTCCCCCGCGCGCATGCTGGCGATCAGCTCGCGCAGCTGGGCCAGGTGCGAGCTGGGCACGTCCGGGCCGAAGTCCTGCCAGGCCGCCGCCTCGTCGGCGGGGACGCCCGGGGCCGGCGTGATGCGCCAGTTCTCGTTCGAGTGGCCGTAGAGGTGGGTCAGTTCGACGGTGGCGCGCTCGCAGTCGATGCGGATACGGCTGACCTCGTCGGGGCTGAGCACGCTGTTGACGACGGTCGCCAGGGCGCCGTTCGCGAACCGGACCAGGGCGGTGGAGACGTCCTCGGTCTCCACGTCGTGCACGAGCCGGCCGGCCATGCCCCGCACCTCGCGCCACGGCCCGAGCAGGTCGAGCAGGAGATCCATCTGGTGGATGCCGTGGCCCATCGCCGGGCCGCCGCCCTCGGTCGCCCAGCGGCCGCGCCAGGGCACGGCGTAATAAGCGGTGTCCCGGTACCAGGTCGTCTGGCAGTGGGCGACCAGCGGGCGGCCCAGCGCCCCCTCGGCCAGCAGCCCGCGCACATGGGTGGCGGCGGAGCCGAACCGGTGCTGGAAGACGATGGCCGCGTACGGCCCGCCGTCGGTGCCCTCCTCGGCCTCGACCGCGTCGAAGTCGGCGAGCGACGGCACCGGCGGCTTCTCGCACCACACCCAGGCGCCGGCCCGCAGCGCGGCCACCGTCTGGTCCCGGTGCAGGGTCGGCGGGGTGCCGATGGTGACCAGGTCGGGCCGCTGCTCGGCGAGCATCCGGTCCAGGTCGGTGTAGGCGTGCGGGATGCCGGCCTCGGCGCGGAACGCCTCGACGGCCGTGGCATCGATGTCAACGGCGGCGACGACCTCGGTCTCGCCCTCCGCGGCCAGTTGGGCGAGCGCGGGCAGGTGGGAGCCGCGCCCGATGGCGCCGGCGCCGACGACGGCGGCCCGGATGCGGCGACCGGCGAAGGGGGCTCCGGGAAGGGAGGCAAGGGGCGTGCGGGGCATGGACGTGATCAGCACTCCTCGGGGTGGGGACGGCGATGGGCGCGAACCGTCGCCCGACGTGCAGTGCGCCGCACACGCACCCCGATGTGCGGGAGCAAGCGCTTTCTCCTGGGGAAACGTAAGCGGCGGTGCCCAGGCCGGTCAACACCCCCTCACGACCGTCCGCCCGCCGAACCCCTGTGTCCGCGCCGCCGTCCCGGCCCGCTACGCTGCCGTTGCACACCCATGATCACGCGCGCCCGCGCGCCCGCCAGCCTCTCTCACCCCTGGGACGCCGTACCTTCATGTCTTGGTTCGAATCGCTGATCCTCGGACTCGTCCAGGGGCTGACCGAGTTCCTGCCCGTCTCCTCCAGTGCGCATCTGCGGCTGACCGCGGCCTTCTCCGGCTGGAAGGACCCGGGCGCGGCCTTCACCGCGATCACCCAGATCGGCACGGAGACCGCGGTGCTGATCTACTTCCGCAAGGACATCGGGCGGATCGTCTCGGCCTGGTTCCGGTCGCTGTTCGACAAGGCGATGCGCCGGGACCACAACGCCCAGATGGGCTGGCTGGTGATCGTCGGCTCGATCCCGATCGGCCTGCTGGGTGTGACGCTCAAGGACCAGATCGAGGGCCCGTTCCGCGATCTGCGGATCACGGCGACCATGCTCATAGTCGTCGGCATCGTCATCGGCATCGCCGACCGGCTCGCCGCCCGCGACGAGACGGGCGGCCGGCACCGGGCGCCGAAGCAGCGCAAGACGCTGGAGAGCCTGAGCGTGAAGGACGGCCTGATCTACGGCCTCTGCCAGGCCTGCGCCCTGATCCCGGGCGTCTCCCGCTCCGGCGCCACCATCAGCGGCGGCCTGTTCATGGGCTACAAGCGCGAGGCGGCGGCCCGCTACTCCTTCCTGCTCGCCATCCCGGCGGTGCTGGCCTCCGGCGCCTTCGAGGTCAAGGACTCGGTGAGCGAGGGCCATGTGGCCTGGGGCCCGACCCTGTTCGCGACGGTGATCGCGTTCGCCTCCGGGTACGCGGTGATCGCGTGGTTCATGAAGTGGATCTCCAACAAGAGCTTCATGCCGTTCGTCTGGTACCGCATCGCCCTCGGCGTCGTGATCATCGCCCTGGTCTCGGCGGACGTGCTGAGCCCGCACGCGGCGGAGTCGGCGAGCTAGCAACCCAGGCGGTTCTCGCCCGACGGTTCGGCGGGCGGTTCTCGCCCGACGGTTCGGCGGGCGGTTCTCATCCGGCAGTTCGGCGGGCGCCTCGTCAGGCGGCGAGTGTGCCCTGGTGGAAGTACATCCGCCAGCCGGTCTCCGTCAGCCGCCACAGGGAGCTGCGCCAGACCCGGCGCCCCTGGTTGTCCGCGAAGTACGTCAGGTGGACGACGCCCGGCGCGAGCACGGTCCCGGACATCTCGCTCACCTGGACCGGCGATTCAGGGGACACCGATCCGCCGCTGGTCACCGTGAGGATCGACACCACGTCCCAGCGGCGGCCGGACGCCCCGATCTCGGTGAACTCCGGGTCGAGAAGCTCCAGGACGCGGTCCGGGGAGGCGCGCACGTCGGGATCGAGAAGCCGCAGCTCCCCGTCGATGGCCGCCTGTACCGCGCGCTCGTCCAAGTCCGTCATGCGGGGAGGCTACGGCCCCGGACCGCGCCCGGCACAGCGAATATCCCCCTCGGGATCAGCCGAGCTCGAGCAGCAGTTCCGCGAGTTCCGCAGGCATGGTGATCATGCAGTCGTGGCCGGTGGGCAGTCGCCACACCTGCTGGTCCGCGGGGACCGGACGGCGGACGATGCCTTCCGGTACGTCGGCCACACAGTGGATGTGGGTCCGGGGGATGGCCCCTGCGGCCGGGTTGTCCAGCCGGACCGGTTGCTGGAGGCAGCGCACCGACTCGTCGATCAGCATCGTGCGCAGCCAGGCCAGGTCCGCGGCATCGGTGACCCCGAACAGGCCGTGCGGCGGCGGTAGTTCGGGCAGCGGCGGGACCCGCCAGCCGCTGTCGGAGGCCAGGGCGCCGTCGATCAGGACCTGGCTCACGGGCTGGACGTCGGCGGCGCTCTCACCGTCCTGCGGGACCATCGCGTCGAGGAACACCAGGTGCCCGACGCGGTCGGGGACCTGGTTGGCCACGGACGAGACGACCAGTCCCGCGTAGCTGTGTCCCACGAGTACGACATCGCTCAGGTCCTGGTCCGTGATCAGCCCGACGACGTCGTCGACGTGGGTGTCGAGGCCGACGTCGGGGCCGAGCAGATGCGCTTTCTCGCCGTGTCCGGTCAGCGACGGCGCGAACACCCGGTGTCCGGCCGCCGTCAGCTTCGCGACGACCCGCTCCCAGCACTCCCCGCTGTGCCAGGCACCGTGCACCAGCAGATACGTCGACATGATCCCGCTCCTCACTGTGGTCGTGACGGTCGCCGATCATGCTTCCGCGCCCGCTCCGGCCGGGGCAGAGCCCCGCCGATCCTGGGGGTGACAGGACCAGGCAGGGGCGCGCGGTCCGCACTACGGTGGCGGGATGACGGACGAACCGAACCTGCTCGGCGCGTACGTACGTGCCCGCCGTGAGCTCGTCACGCCCGAGCAGGTCGGCATCCCCGTGCTCGGGGTACGGCGGGTGCCGGGCCTGCGCCGGGAGGAGGTGGCGATGCTGGCCGGGATCAGCGCCGACTACTACCTGCGCCTGGAGCAGGGCCGCGACCGCAACCCCTCGGTACAGGTCCTGGAGTCCCTCGCCCGGGTGCTGCGCCTCGACGAGGCCGCGACGGCCCATCTGCTGAGCCTGGGCGACGCCGGGCAGCCCCGCCGGCACCGGCGCCGCCGTCGCGCGGAGACGGTTCCGCCCGGCATCGCCCAGCTGGTCGCCGCCCTCTCGCTGCCCGCGCTCGTCGAGGGCCGCTACTTCGACGTGCTCGCCGTGAACGCTCTGGCGACCGCGCTGTCACCGCGTCTCACGGTCGGCGCCAACCGGCTGCGGGACACCTTCCTCGACCCCGCCGAACAGGCTCTCCATCCGGACTGGGCGAACGCGGGCGCCGGCATGATCGCCGGTTTCCGCCGGTCCGTCGGAACCGACGCGGACGACCCCCGCGTCATCGACCTCGTCGGCGAACTCTCCCTCGCGAGCCCCCACTTCCGTCGGCTCTGGGCCCGCCACGACGTGGCCGCCTGCGTGGGTGCGACCAAACACATCGACCACCCCCAGGTCGGCCGCCTGCGCCTGCACCGCGAACGCCTGACCGTCACCGGCACGACCGGCCAGACCCTCGTCGTCTACCACCCGGCCCCGGACACCGACGGCGCCGAGAAACTGGCGTTGCTTGCTTCCATGGCGACCACGGTGTGAGCGGCCCTGGCCCAGGAGGATGGCGGTATGTGCACCCCCCGGGGACGGCGGCGTGCGCGCCGGGGCGGTCGTTCGTCGGGTGGGCGCGGGTGGGTGGCTCATCTCGGCCAACCCTCAACGACCGCCACCTTCCCGGGGGTTGAGGACGCTGTACCGGCTCCGGTGAGGACGAAGGCCAGGACAGGGGCGTACCGCCGTATCCGTGTCGCGACCACCCACCCGGCACATGCCAAGGCTCGGTGCCCCGCCCGCCGTATCGCCCGTGACCAACCCCATACGGTCTGCGTAGCCGCCCGGTAGCGCACGGTCAGTTCTTGCCCCTACGCTGTTCGGTATGTCCCCCGATTCCCGAACCCCTGGTTCCGCGCGGTCCGCTGCCGAGGTCAACGAGCACATCCGGGCGCTGTGGCTGCGTGCGGGCGGAACCCTGTCGGCTCAGGAACGGGCGGAGTACGAGCTGTTGGTGGTCGAGTGGGCCGAGGCGATCCGCGGGCGGATCATCGAGGCGGCCTGACCGGGGACCGGGTTCAGCGCCCGCCGGAGACCCGCAGCACCGCGCCCGTCGTGTAGGAGGCCTCCGGCGACAGCAGCCAGGCGATGGCGGCGGCGATCTCCTCCGGTCGGGCCGGCCGCCCCAACGGGACCGCGGCGCCGATCCGTTGGGCCCGGCCGGGGTCACCCATCGCCGCGTGCATGTCGGTGTCGACGGCTCCGGGGGCAACCGCGTTGACCCGCACCCCGTCCGGTCCGAGTTCCTTGGCGAGGCCCACCGTCAGGGCGTCGACGGCCGCCTTCGTCGCCGCGTAGTGGACGTACTCGCCGGGACTGCCGAGCGTGGCCGCCGCCGAGGACACGTTCACGATCGCCCCGTTGCCCCGGGCGGCCATCAGCCGGGCCGCCCGGCGTGAACACAGCAGCGTGCCCAGCAGATTGACCTCGACGACCCGGCGCAGATCGGCGCTCTCCGTATCCGCGAGTCGCCCCAACGGCCCGGTCACGGCGGCGTTGTTGACCAGTCCGGTGACGGCGCCGAGTTCCCGTTCCGCCGTGTCGAACAGCCGCTCCACATCGGCTTCCACGGCCGTGTCCACCGCTACGACGACGCAGCGCGCCCCGCCCTCGCGCACCCCCTCCGCGACCGACTCGGCGGCGCCCGCGTCCCGGACGTAACCGATCACGAGATCATGCCCATCGGCCGCCAGCCGCAGGCAGGTCGCGGCGCCGATACCGCGGCTCCCACCGGTGACGACCGTGACGGAACGTGCCATACGAGCCTCCTGAGACCGACCGGGCGATGATCTTACGGCCGGAGACGCGCAACCGCCTGGTCGGCCACCGGGCACGGCCGCTCCTCGCACCCCAGCCGGGCCCCGAGCCAGCCGGGCGGGAGGGACAGGTCGTACCGGTAGCCGAGCAGCTCCTCGTCGGTGAGTTGCTCGTCACCCGAATTCGAGGCGGGGTGCCGGCTGCTGCGAAGCCCACCAAAGCGTGACGGTCCCGGGTCCGCACCGGTGTGCCACACTCTGCGGCATGGCGCATGATCACACTGGGACGGCGATGAGCATCGGCCACCGTGACCCCGAACTCAACGAGCGCTTGTCCAAAGGCCTGGACGAAGTCAATTTCCCCGCGACCGGGACCACCGCCGCCGACCAGGGCGCGCTGTCGGTGAAGGTCGTCGACGACGCCGGCGAACTCCTGGGTGGTCTGGCCGCCTGGACATGGGGTGGACTGCTCGGCATCGAGATGCTCTGGATCCGCGAGGAGAGCCGCGGGGACGGCTGGGGAAGCAAGCTGCTTCTGGCCGCAGAGGAGGAGGCACGGCGGCGTGGCTGCGACCGCGCCTGCGTCTCGTCCTTCACCTTCCAGGCCCCGGCCTTCTACCAGCGTCACGGATATGTCGAGACCGGCAGAACTCTGGGGATCCCCGGCGGGGCCGAAGACGTCCACATGTACAAGAAACTGGCTTAGCGAATCCGGAACCAGCCCATTCCGTTCTCAGGTCCGCACTCGGCGGATGGCATCAGGCGCCATGGTCATGGCCCCCGGCAGCCTGAACCGGCCCCGTTGGTCCATGGGAAGTGAACCGTTACGCGCACTACGCTCCTGGGTCGTGCTGAAGACGCGCCTCGACGCTGCTCGGATCCGGGCCGCCCGCCGGATGATCGACCCGGTATTCCTCGACAGTCCGCTGTACCGCTGCGAGGCGCTGGAGCCCGGCCTCGGGTGCACGGTGAGCATCAAGCTCGAGACGGCGAACCCGGTGCGCAGTTTCAAGGCCCGCGGTACCGAAGTCGTCACGAGCCTGCTCGCTGAGAAGGGCTCGCGGGACGTGGTGTGCGCCAGTGCGGGCAATCTTGGCCTGGCCCTCGCCTGGTCCGGTCGCCGCCGGGGGCTTGCGGTGACGGTCGTGGCGTCCCGTTTCGCGACTGCGGTCAAGCTCGACCGCATCCGCGCGTTGGGCGCCAGGCTGGAACTGGTCGACGGCGACCACGAGATGGCTCGCGAGCGGGCGGCGGCCATCGCGCGGTACGACGGCATCCGGCTGCTCGAAGACAGTCTGGACATCGAGACCTGCGAGGGCGCGGCGACCATCGGCCTGGAACTGGTCGACGGCGCGCCGTCGTTCGACACCGTCCTGATCGCGCTCGGCGGCGGTGCGCTGGCCACCGGTGTCGGTCATGTTCTGAAGGCCTTGGCGCCCGAGGTCGAGGTGATCTGCGTCCAGCCGCTGGGAGCACCGGCGATGACCCGCTCGTGGCACCAGCGGCGCGTCGTCACCACCGACTCGACCGACACCATTGCCGACGGCGTCGCCGGCCGGCGTCCCGTCCCGGCCGTCCTGGACGATCTCCTGCTGGTCGCCGACGACGCCGTCCTGGTCCAGGAGGCGTCCATCACCGCCGGTATGCGGATCCTCCTCGAACACGCCGGCCTCGTCGTCGAACCGTCGGCCGCGCTCGGCATCGCGGCGATCCTCGAAGACCGCGCCCGCTTCGCCGGCCGACACCTGGTCACCATCGTGTGCGGCAGCAACGTCGACGTCGGTGCCTACCGCCACTGGGTCGGCATGACCCCCGTCCACAGGCCCTGACCATTGATCTCGACGAGTCCGACGGCGTGACGTCCGGCACGGCAGGCGGCCCTTCGGACTCCGCGGCCTGAGCGCCGAGTCCCCCACGCGTGATCGTCCCGGTGTGCTTCGCCGGGACGGCCGAGGATATGGTCGAACTCGCGTTCTCTTTCGGCCTGCTGGTCGTATGCGTGGCCGAGGTCGGGACCGGTTCGGTTCGAACATCGCCGAATATCACCCGCATATCGCCCGCACCCCTTGGCTGTGGTCGCCCCGTGCCCAACACTGAGCCGATGACGCAGCGCGTGGAGCTCGCGACCGTGATGGACCGGCTGGCCGTGGACGGACTGGTCACCGACTACGCGGTGGCCGTCGACGACGGGGACTGGACGGCGTACCGCAGACTGTTCACCGCGGACGGGCGGGCCGACTACCGGTCTGCCGGCGGGATCGAGGGGGATGCCGGGCAGGTGGCCGGGTGGCTCTCGGAGAGCCTCACCCTGTTCTCGATGCGGCAGCATCTGATCGTCAACCGTCAGGTTCGGTTCGGAGTCCTGGAGCACGACGCCGGGGACACCGCCCACCTCCAGGCCGACTACATCAACCCCATGCGGTTCGCAGGCGGCGACGGCGCCTCCACCGCCCCGGACTTCGTGTGCGGCGGCCGCTACGCCTTCGCCTTCCTGCGCACCCGGGACGGCTGGCGGCTGCGTCAGGTGGTCGTCGAGGAGAAGTGGCGCAGGATGAGCGACCAGCGCACGGCGGTCGTACCGGACTGACCTCGCGCCCACGCCCCCTGTCGGAGGTCCCCGCCGGTCCCGCACACTGGAAGGCCCCGCGGGCAGGAGGCGACGCATGAGGACCGTCGAGCACTGGCTCACCTCCCCTTGGCGGCGTTCCTGCGTGGCGGCGCTCGCGGGCGCGCTGCCCGTACTCGCCTTTCCCGCACCGTCGCTGTGGTGGTTCGCCTACGTCGCCCTGGTCCCCTGGCTGCTCCTGGCCCGCTCGGCACCGACCGGGCGGCGGGCGGCGTACGACGGCTGGTGCGGCGGGTTCGGGTTCATGGTCGCCGTGCACCACTGGCTGCTGCCGAGCCTGCACGTCTTCATCTTCCTGATCGCCGGCCTGCTGAGCGTGCTCTGGGCACCCTGGGGCCTGCTCACGCGCCGACTGCTGGGCGGGACGCCGTCACCGGGGCGGGCCGCGACCGCGGTGCTGGTGCTGCCGTCGGGTTGGCTGCTGGTGGAGCTGGTGCGGTCCTGGCAGGGGCTGGGCGGCCCGTGGGGCATGCTCGGCGCCACCCAGTGGCAGGTGACGCCCGCGCTGCGGCTGGCCTCCGTGGGCGGGGTGTGGCTGCTGAGCTTCCTGGTGGTGGCCGTCAACGTGGCGCTGGCGGTGCTCGTCTCCGTGCGCGAGGCGCGGGTGCCGGCGGTGGCCTCGCTCGTGGCCACGGCCGCCGCGACCTCCGCCGCCTGGGTCTGGTCACCGCGCCCGGACGTCGACGGTCACGCCCGTATCGCCCTCGTACAGCCGGGCATCGTCGACGGCACCGACAGCGGTGACCGGCGTTTCGCCCGCGAGGAGCGGCTGACCCGGCAACTGGCCGGGCAGCGCCCCGACTTGATCGTCTGGGGCGAGAGCAGCGTCGGGTACGACCTCGGTGACCGGCCCGACCTCGCCCGGCGGATCGCCGCCCTCTCCCGGGAGACCGGCGCGGACATCCTGGTCAACGTGGACGCCCGGCGCTCCGACCGGCCCGGCATCTACAAGAGTTCCCTCCTGGTGGGCGCGGACGGCCCGACCGGGGACCGGTACGACAAGATGCGGCTGGTCCCCTTCGGCGAGTACATACCGGCCCGTTCGCTGCTCGGCTGGGCCACCTCGGTCGGCAAGGCGGCCGGCGAGGACCGGCGCCGCGGCACCGAGCAGGTGGTGATGAACGTCGGCCACGGACTGCGGATCGGGCCCATGGTCTGTTTCGAGACGGCGTTCCCCGACATGAGCCGGCATCTCGCCCAGGACGGCGCCGAGGTGCTGATAGGCCAGACGTCGACCTCGTCGTTCCAGCACAGCTGGGCCCCCGAACAGCACGCCTCACTGGCCGCCCTGCGGGCTGCCGAGACCGGCCGCACCATGGTCCACGCCACGCTGACCGGCGTCTCCGCGGTGTACGGCCCGGGCGGGGAGCGGCTTGGTCCGTGGCTGGGCACGGACGTCGGCACGGCGCGGGTCTACGAGGTGCCGATCGCCCACGGTGTCACACCGTTCGTGCGGTACGGCGACTGGACGGTGGACGGCGCGCTGCTGGTGCTGGCCGGCTTCTGTCTGGGCGAGGGGCTGCGACTGCGGGCGGTCAGGCTGCGCCGGGGTGCCGCTGAACCTCTCGTACCACCTGCTCGCACAGCTCATGAGTCGCCAGTGCGTCCCGGGCGCTGAGCACCTTGCCGGCGCGGACGGCGTCGAGGAAGGCGAGCACGGCCTGTTCGATGCCGCGCTGCCGGGCGACCGGCACCCAGTCGCCGCGCCGCCGGACCGTCGGCTGCCCCTTGTGGTCGACGACCTCGGCGAGGTTGAGGACCTGGCGCTTGGTGTCCTGACCGGAGACCTCCAGGATCTCCTCCGCCGAGCCGCTGAGCCGGTTCATCACGCCGAGCGCGGTGAAGCCGTCCCCGGACAGTTGCAGGACCACGTGGTGCAGCAGGCCCTCGGCGACCCGAGCGCGGACGGTGACGTCGTCGACCGGGCCGGGGGCCAGGAAGCGGAGGGTGTCGACGACATGGATGAAGTCGTCGAGGATCATCACGCGGGGTTCCTCGGGCAGCCCGATGCGGTTCTTCTGCATCAGGATCAGCTCGCGCGGGTGGTCGGCGCACTGGACGTAACCGGGGGCGTGGCGCCGGTTGAAGCCGACGAACAGCGACACGTTGCGCGCCTCGGCGAGCGTCACCAGGCGCGCGGAGTCCTCGAGCCGGTAAGCGAGGGGCTTGTCGACGTACGTCGGTACGCCCGCCTCCAGGAGCCGGGTGACGATCTCGGGGTGGGCGACCGTGGCCGCGTGCACGAAGGCGGCGTCGAGATCCTGGTCGAGGAGGTCGTCGAGGGTCGCGTGGCGGCGGTCGGCGGGCAGCCGGAGACTGTCGGCGACCTCGGTGAGGGTGGCCGGGCTGCGGGTCTGGAGATGGAGTTCGAGGCCGGGCCGGGCGCCCAGCACCGGCAGATACGCCTTCCTCGCGATGTCGCCGAGTCCGATGCAGCCGACCTTCACTGACGCTCCCCTAGCAGTTGCCCACGTGCCTGTCCGGAAGCATACGGGCCGATAATCCGTGGTGGGATCGGACGGGGTGGGCGAGGATGCCGGGCATGACGACCGAACGCCGTTCCCCCGCCGTCGACGCCGACGAACGCACCATGCTGGAGGGGTGGCTGGAGTTCCACCGGCAGACCCTCGCGACAAAGTGCGCGGGCCTGACCGACGCCCAGCTCGCCATCGCCTCCGTGGCGCCGTCGCCGCTGTCGCTCATGGGGCTGGTGCGGCACATGGCCGACGTGGAGCGGTCCTGGTACCGCAGGGTTCTCGCCGGCGAGGCCGCGCCCCCGCTCTACTGGAGCGACGAGGACCCTGACCGCGAGTTCCATCTCGGCGAGGGGGACACCTGGCAGGAGGCGTACGCGAGCTGGCAGGCCGAGATCGAGACCGCCCGGCGCAACGCGGCCGACTTCGGCCTGGACGACCTCTCCAAGGGCCGCAGCCGGCACACCGGGGAGCAGATCAGCCTGCGCTGGATCCACACCCACATGATCGAGGAGTACGCCCGGCACAACGGCCACGCCGACCTGATCCGGGAACGCATCGACGGCGCGACCGGCGACTGACGTCAGCCTCGCGTCCGCCAGCCCCCCGTACGGGGCACGAGATCACCCGTGCGGGGCACCAAACTCCTGTCGGCGGTGTCAACCTCCGCGCGGACCCAGCAGAGTTGCGCGGGTGCATCGAACGACGACCACCGCAGCGCTTCTGGTCACCGTGACCGTCTCGGCCCTCACCGGCTGTGTGACGGTCCAGCGTCCGGCGGCGCCCGGCGCGCCGCCCGGTACGGCGCCCTCGCAGCCGTCGGTGCCCCGCCCGGACGGCACCGCCGAGCCCCGGGTGGTGCAGGCGCCGGTCAAGGAGGCCCTGGAGATGGTCGGCCCGTCCAGCCCGGCCCACCGGACCACACCGACCACCGCCCACCTCCCCGCGCCCCCGCCACCTGCCCGCCACCGTTCCCCCGCCCCGCGCGCTGCCGCCCCGCAGCCCCGCCCACAACGGACCCGCAGCCCACAGCCCGAGATCCCCGGTCTCTCCGGGTCCGTACCGAAGCCCCCGGACGTGTGCGCCCTCGGCAGGCAGTACGGCGGCTGGCCCTCGGACAGCCCCGAGGCACAGATCTGCGCGCAGACGTACAGGCGTTGACGGACCGCACGAGAACACGGGCGGCTGAGAGCCGCCCTCGGCGAGAAACGCGCGCGACACGGGAGCCGGTACGGCACGGGAGCCATCACGCCGGACACCACGGGAGCCGGAGGCGACGGGACGGACGGTAACGGGACCGGCGGTAATGGGACCGGCGGTGACGGGACCGGCGGCGGTGGGACCGGCGGTGACGGGACCGGCGGCTGCGGTGGTCGGGCGGAGGGGCTAGTTCGGCCGTTGCCGCGGTGGACCCCAGGAGTCGCCGTTCGGTGTGTCGTCCTCGCCCAGCCGCAGCTCCAGGCGGCTGATCTCGGCCCGCACCCCGTCGCCGTACCTGTCGTCGCCGAGGGCGGCGACGGCCGCGCCGCGGGCCCGGCGCAGATGGGTGCGGGCGGCCTCGGTGCGGCCGAGCTTGACGTAGTCGGCGGCCAGGTTCAGATGCAGCGAGGGGTAGAAGCCGCGCAGCCCCTCCGCTCCCTCGGCCTCGTCCGCCGCCGACAACGCCCTCAGGTCCCAGGCGAGTTCGTCGGACGGGTCGTCCTGGGTGTCGGCCAGATAGTGGGCCAGGGTGCAGCGGTGCAACGGCTCGCCGTGTTCGCCGAGCTCGGCCCACAGGTCGAGCAGGCGACGGCGGGCCTCCTCCCGGTCCCCGGCGTGGTGCAGCATCACGACCTGCCCGATCCGTGTGAGCACGGCATCGGGTGCCGTGCGCTCCTGTCGCTCCGCCACCGCGTCCTCCGAGCTCTCCGGCTGTCTCCGACGACGCTAACCGCCACTGGGCTCCGCAGAGCCATCCGACCCACCCCGAGCCCGACGTGTCCCCACCCGCCGGCACACCGGCCGCACCACGCGGCCCCGCCCTCGTCGGCCCGATGCTCCCCCGGCGCCGACGCCCCCGCCGGCCGGCACCCCCCGTAGGGCCGGCACCCCGGCCGCGCGCTCAGCCCAGGTTCGGGATGCGCCAGTCGATCGGCTCGTGGCCCTGCGCCGCCACCGCCTCGTTGATCTGGGTGAAGGGGTGGGAGCCGAAGAACTTCTTCGCGGACAGCGGGGACGGGTGGGCGCCCTGGACCACCACGTGCCGGGTCTCGTCGATCAGGCGGAGCTTCTTCTGCGCGTAGCCGCCCCACAGGACGAAGACGGCCGGGTCGGGCCGCTCGGCGACCGCGCGGATCACCGCGTCCGTGAACTTCTCCCAGCCCTTGTTCTTGTGCGAGTTGGCCTCACCGGCGCGGACCGTGAGCACCGCGTTGAGCAGCAGCACGCCCTGCTGGGCCCACGGCATCAGATAGCCGTTGTCCGGGGTCTCCTCCCAGCCCAGCTCCCCCTTCATCTCCTTGTAGATGTTCCGCAGGGACGGCGGGATCTTCACTCCGGGGCGGACCGAGAAGCACAGGCCATGGCCCTGGCCCTCGCCGTGGTAAGGGTCCTGACCGAGGACGAACACCTTGACCTGGTCGAACGGCGTCGCCTCCAGCGCGGCGAAGACCTCCTCGCGCGGCGGGTAGACAGGGCCGTTCGCCCGCTCCTCCTCGACGAACTCCGTCAGCTCCTTGAAGTAGGGCTGCTGCAGCTCGTCGCCCAGAACCCCGCGCCAGGACTCGGGCAGCATGGCGATGTCGGTCACGTCAACGTCCTCACGATGTGCGGTCACTTGCAGTTCCTGCTGATGCCCAAGAACCTACAGGCGGCCACTGACAGTCGTCCTCGCACGCCGGTTCACCAGCTGGTCTTGCGGTGCAGCTCCCACATCATCATGATCGTCGACGGGTCGAGCGCCTGCTCGCCGCCGGAGATGTCGTCGCTGGCCGCGATGTACTGCCGCCCCTGCCACAGCGGGATCAGCCGGGCGTCGTTGACGAGGATCTGCTGGGCCTCCTCGAACGCCTTGACGACCTCGCCGCGGTCGCTCTGGGTACGCGACTCGGGCAGCAGCTTGCCGGTGATCACGGGCGCCGGGTACGGCGTCCCGAGGGCGTTCTGCTCGCCGACGAACGGGGCGATGAAGTTGTCCGCGTCGGGGAAGTCCGGGAACCAGCCGCGCCCGAACACCGGGTACTCGCCCTTCTGGTAGCCGACGACGTAGGTCTTCCACGGCCGGCTTCTGAGGGTGATGGTGAACAGCCCGGAGTCGTCGAGCTGTTGCTTGAGCTCCTGGAACATCCGGCCGGTCTCGGAGCCGTAGCGGTCGGTGGTGTACCAGAAGGTGAGCGGGACCCTATGGGTGATGCCGGCGTCGGCGAGGATCTTGCGGGCCTTGGAGGTGCTGGGGTCCCCGTAGTTGTCGAAGAAGCCGGTGGTGTGGCCGGTGAGGCCCGCCGGGACCATGGAGTAGAGCGGGTCGACGGTGTCCTTGTAGACGGTGTGGGCGATCGCGGCGCGGTCGACGAGCTGGGCGACGGCCTTGCGCACGGCGGGCACCTTCGCCCACGGGTCCCTGGGGTTGAACACCAGGTAGCTGATGTCGGTGCCGGTGCCGTCGACGAGTTGCAGGTCGGTGTCGGTGTGCGCCTCCAGGGCGACGATGTCGGAGGCGGCGAGGCCGCGGTAGGTGACGTCGATGTCCCCGGACCGCAGGGCCTTGACCATGGTGGCCGAGTCCTGGAAGTAGCGGATGGTCACCGCGTCGTTCTGCTGGTCGGCGAAGCCCTGGTAGCGGTCGTTGCGGACGAGTTCGGCCCGCTTGCCGTCGTCGTACGACTTGAGGGTGTACGGCCCGGAGCCGTGCACCGAGTCGTCCTTGCGCAGCGACTTCGCGGGGTAGTCGTCGGGGTCGACGATCGACATGGCCGGGGTGGCGAGCACGAACGGGAAGGTGGCGTCGGCCTTGTCGAGGTGGAAGACCACCTCGCGGTCGCCGAGCGCCTGCACCCGGTCGAGGCTGCCGAGCAGTCCGGCGGGTCCGCTGGGCGCGTTGATGGTCCGGATCCGGTCGATGGAGTACTTGACGGCCTCGGCGTCGAGCGGGTCGCCGTCGGCGAACTTCAGGCCGGAGCGCAGTTCGCAGCGGTAGGTGCGGTTGCCGGAGTCCGTGAAGGCGCAGTCGGCGGCGTCGGGCTGCGGGGTGGTGGCACCGTCGGGGTAGGCGAGCAGGGTCTGGTAGATGTTCCGGAACAGTTCCCAGGAGCCGTCCCAGGAACCGGCGGGGTCGAGGGTGCTGGGGGCACTGGTGGTCCCGACGACGATCGGTCCGCTGTCACCCGTACTGCTGCTGGAGAACACTCCACAGCCGGCCACCAGGGCTATGGACGCGACAGCGGCCACTTTTCGAAGGCCTCGGTTCCGGTTGAACACGCGCTCGCTCCTCGATCCGCCATACCAGGGGTCGGCGGCAGACCATACCGCAGCGTTGTCCTCCTTGAACCGCCCCGGAAACACGGGCGTTGATCGAATGTGCTATGACGACGTTGTCATTCAGCTGTGCGGATCTTGTACGGCGGTCCGGGCGTCGTTTCCGTCGTTTCTCGGACGAAATGTCTGTGACGAAGACGACGCCCGGAGGCGGGCCGGACGGCCTGTGGTGCCGTCAGGCCACGCCGGCGTTGAGGAAGATGCCGCCGTCGACCACGAGGGTCTGGCCGGTGACCCAGTCGGACTGCTCCGACGTCAGGAACGCGGCGGCGCCGCCGATGTCGGAGGGCACGCCGAGCCGCTGGAGCGGGTAGCCCGCCGCGGCCTCCGCCTCCCGGCCCTCGTAGAGAGCCTCCGCGAACTTGGTCTTGACGACCGCGGGGGCGATCGCGTTGACCCGGACGCCCGGCGCGAACTCGTGCGCCAGCTGCTGGGTCAGGTTGATCATCGCGGCCTTGCTGATGCCGTACGCGCCGATGAACGGCGAGGCCGAAAGACCGGCGACGGAGGCGATGTTGACGATGGCGCCGCCGTTCTCCTTCTGCCAGGCGTGCCAGGTCTTCTGGGCGAAGCCGAGGGCCGAGACCACGTTGGTCTCGAACACCTTGCGGGCCACGTCCAGGTCGACGTCGGCGATCGGGCCGAACACCGGGTTGGTGCCGGCGTTGTTGACCAGGAAGTCGACGCGGCCGAAGGCCTCCATGGTGCGGTCGACGACCTCGCTCTGGTGGGCCAGGTCGTGGGCCTTGCCGGCGATGCCGATGACGCGCTCGGAGCCCAGGCTCTCCACGGCCTCCTTGAGCGCGTCCTCGTTGCGGCCGGTGATGGCGACCCGGTCGCCTCGGGCGATCAGCGCCTCGGCGACGCCGTAGCCGATGCCGCGGCTGGCGCCGGTGATGATGGCGACCTTGCCGGACAGCTCGGGCAGTTCAGTCATGTCCGTGATCCTCGATAGTCCCTGGTGAGTCCCTGGTGCCCGCTAGTCCAGCGGTCCGCCGGCCACGTACAGCACCTGGCCGGAGACGAACCCGGCCGCCTCGTTCGTGAAGAAGGCGATGGCGTTGGCGATGTCCTCGGGCTCGCCGACGCGCTGCACGGGGATCTGGGTGGCGGCGGCGGCCTTGAACTCCTCGAAGCCCATCTTCACGCGATCGGCGGTGGCCTTGGTCATCTCGGTGGCGATGAAGCCGGGGGCGACGGCGTTCGCGGTGATGCCGAACTTGCCGAGCTCGATGGCGAGGGTCTTGGTGAAGCCCTGCAGACCGGCCTTGGCGGCGGAGTAGTTGGCCTGGCCGCGGTTGCCGAGCGCCGAGGAGGAGGACAGGTTGACGACCCGGCCCCAGCCGGCCTCGACCATGTGCTGCTGGACGGCCTTGGTCATCAGGAAGGAGCCGCGCAGGTGCACGTTCAGGACCGTGTCCCAGTCGGACGCGGACATCTTGAACAGCAGGTTGTCGCGGAGCACGCCGGCGTTGTTGACCAGGATGGTCGGGGCGCCCAGTTCCTCGACGACCCGCGTGATCGCGGCGGCGACCTGGGCCTCGTCGGAGACGTCGGCGCCGACCGCGATCGCCTTGCCGCCGGCCGCGGTGATCTTCTCCACGGTGTCCTTGCAGGCGGCCTCGTCGAGGTCGATCACGGCGACCGCGCGGCCCTCGGCGGCCAGTCGTACGGCGGTGGCGGCGCCGATACCGCGTGCGGCACCGGTGACGACCGCGACCCGCTGCTCTGTGGTGGACATTCCTGTGTCTCCTCGCCCTTGAGAGAACCTGATCGAGTGAGCCCGCTCACGGAGCCCGCCCTGCGGTGAGCGACCGCTTAGTACCTTCAGTAGACGTGACGCTAGAAGCCCTGGCACGCGGTGTCAACGTCACACCGCGCGGGTGTGATCCATTACCTCACCAGGAGGTCCAGCAACCGCTCGGTCTCGGCCGCCGCGTCAAGAGTGAGTCCGGTGTGCACGGGGCCGGGCTGCACGACCGTCGAGCGGGGCGCGACGAGCCAGCGAAAGCGCCGCCCGGGGTCGTCGGCGGCCGCGTGCCCGGCCGCCTCCCCGCCCGCGCAGACGGCCTCGACGGCCCCGAGCGCGGCCCGTACCCCGGCGAGATCCGCGTCCGGGTCCAGGGCCAGCAGTCGGGCCTCGTCGAGATGGGTGCGGGCGCCGACGTAGGCCTTGGCCCGGCAGTAGACGATCACGCCCGCGTTGATGCACTCGCCGCGCTCCACGCGGGGTACGACACGCAGCAGGGCGTATTCGAAGACATCCCGGTCGCCGCCCTGGCCGGACCGGGTGATGTGGCGCTCGACCACATGTCCGGCCACATTGATATGGGTCTGGCTCACTTTGCTCCCTGGGTGCGGGGCTCGACGCCGGTGATGCGCTCATGAATGCCGGCGGCCCGGGCGAGCAGCGGCCGGGCGTAGGCCCGCCGCAGGTCGTCGGGGGTGTCGAAGCCCGGTTCGTCGGCCAGCCAGACGTCGGGGATCTCGGCGGTGACCTCGGCGAGCAGGTCCTCGGTGACCCTGGGCGCCAACTCGGCGGCGGCGGCCCGGACATCGGGGGCGAAGCCGCTCAGCGCATGGTCGGCGGCGTCGTACGCGCGGGCTGCGGAGGCCTCGGCGGCGGGCCAGTTGTGCTGCCAGATCATGGTGGCGCCGTGGTCGATGAGCCACAGGTCGCCGCGGTGCACCAGCAGGTTGGGATTGCGCCAGGAGCGGTCGACGTTGTTGATCAGCGCGTCGAACCAGACGATCCGCCCGGCCTCCGCGGGGCTCACCGCGAAGGCGAGCGGGTCGAAGCCGAGGGCGCCGGAGAGGAAGTGCATGCCGAGGTTGGTGCCGCCGCTCCCCCGCAGCAGGTCCTGCACCTGCTGCTCGGGTTCGCCGAGGCCCAGCACGGGGTCCAGTTCGACGGTGACCAGACGGGGCATCCGGAACCCGAGCCGGCGGGCGAGTTCACCGCAGACGACCTCGGCGACCAGCGTCTTCCGGCCCTGCCCCGCGCCGGTGAACTTCATGACGTACGTCCCGAAGTCGTCGGCCTCGATGAGCCCTGGTAGTGAGCCACCCTCACGCAGGGGCGTGACATAGCGGGTCGCGATGACCTCTTTCAGCACTTTCCCAGGCCACCCGTCTCGTCAACTTCGCAATCCACGGCCGGCTTCGGTGCGCCCCTGGGCCCCGGCCTCCGGCATGAAGTGAGCATAGTAACCGAGGGTGATCGCGGGAGTCGCCACGGAAGAGATCAGTCTCCCTGGTCTGCCCCGCTGTGCGCCGAGGACTCCTGACCAGAGCGCCGGCCGCCGGCCGACCGCTGTGGTCCGGCGCCTTGACCGCGGGGCTGCTCCCCGATCAGCTCGGCCGCCCTTTCGGCGATCATGATCGTGGGAGCGTTGGTGTTTCCGCTGATGACCGTCGGCATGACCGAGGCGTCGACGACACGGAGTCGCTCGACTCCGTGGACCTGAAGGTCCGAATTGACGACCGTGTCGGGGCCGGTTCCCATGGCACAGGTGCCCACCGGGTGATACGCCGTGGCACTCCACCTGCGGACGTGCTCTTCGAGAGTCGCGTCGTCCAGGCGGTCGAGGCGATCCGGGTCGTCGCCGGCCGGCAGGTAGGACCGCGCCAGGTGTGCGGCGAACGGCGCGCGGCGGGCGATGCCCATGACCGCTCTGAGCCCGGCGACCATGACCGGCATGTCCGCGGGCACGTCGAGGTACCGGGGATCGATCAGCGGTGGGGCCTGCGGATCGGCCGACGCGAGACGGACGGTGCCGCGGGTCCGCGGGTTCAGGGGGCAGCAGTTCATCGTGAACACCGCCCGGTCGGGTACTTCCTCACCACTGAGAATGAGCGCGGTGGCCCCGCCCACCAGTTGGACGTCGGGGCGGCCGGTGCCGTCCGTGACGTCGAGGAACGCGCCGACCTCGCCGTAGTTGGAGGCGAACGGCCCGTCGCCGTGGGCGCGCCACCGTTCCAGGTTGTCCGGGGTGAGCAGGTCCCGGACGATGTCGGTGGAGTTCCGGGTCTCCCACACGACGGGAGCCAT
The DNA here is from genome assembly GCF_040634235.1 of Streptomyces sp. NPDC007157. Classification (NCBI taxonomy): domain Bacteria; kingdom Bacillati; phylum Actinomycetota; class Actinomycetes; order Kitasatosporales; family Streptomycetaceae; genus Streptomyces; species Streptomyces sp. NPDC007157. Next base: position 56,664 of record NZ_JBEYFE010000029.1, on the reverse strand, counting down.
CAGATGGTCCTGCAGGTTCCGCCCGACCCCCGGCAGCGGAACGCGGACGTCTATCCCCACATCGTCCAGGTCGTCGGGATCGCCTATGCCCGACAGGAGCAACAGCTGGGGCGAGTTGACGGATCCACCGCAGAGCAGGATCTCCCTGTCGGCGTGGGCCGTCCGCTCCTGTCCGTCCCGGAGATAGCTGACGCCGGCCGCGCGTGATCCGTCGAGTGTGATCTTCGTTGCCGTGGCGCCGGTGCGTACCGTGAGATTGGGTCGGTCGAGGGCCGGGCGCAGATAGGCGTCGGCCGCGGACCATCGTCGCCCTTGATGGCAGGTCACCTGGTACAGGCCTGCGCCGAGCGGGGACGCACCCGCGAAGTCGTCGTTGGGGTCCAGTCCCCATTCCACGGCGGCGTCCAGCCAGGACCGGGAGAGTTCGTGGGTGTAGACCCGGTCCTCGACGTACAGGGGACCGTCCGCACCGTGGAAGGGCTCGCCGAGGCGGCGGTTCGACTCGGACCTGACGAAATACGGCAGGACGTCGTCGTAGCCCCAGCCTTTCGCACCGTGTTCGTCACGCCAGCCGTCGTAGTCGTGCCGGTTGCCCCGGGTGTAGATCATGACGTTGGTGGACGACGACCCGCCCAGTGTCCTGCCCCGGGGCCAGAAGAAGGTGCGTCCCGGCCGGCGCTGCTCGACCGTCCGGTAGCTCCAGTCGGCATGCGATCCGAAGAGCATCCCGAGCGCGGCGGGAATGTGGATGAGTTCGTCGGTGTCGGGGCCGCCCGCTTCGAGGAGCAGCACGCGGACACGGTCGTCGCGGCTCAGGCGGTCCGCGAGCACACAACCCGCGCTGCCCGCGCCCACGATGACGTAGTCGAACCCTTCGGTTCCGGTGGAAGTCATGCCGGTTCCCTCGTCCGTCGCATCAGGGGTGGTAGATCGACTGGACCTGCTGGTACGCCTGAAGCCCCTCGGGCCCCAGTTCGCTGCCGAGTCCGCTGGCCTTCCAGCCTCCGAAGGGGGAGGTGAAGTCGGGCAGATAGCCGTTGAGCCCGACGGTGCCGGTCTGCAGACGGCGGGCCACCTGGGCACCGTGCTCCAGGTCCGCGGTCCAGACGGTGCCGGCGAGGCCGTAGACCGACTCGTTCGCCAGGCGTACCGCCTCGTCCTCGCCGTCGTAGGGCGTGATCGTGAGAACCGGGCCGAAGATCTCTTCCTGCGCGATGGTCGACGAGTTCTCGACGTCGGCGAAGACGGTGGGTTCGACGAACCAGCCCCGGTCGAGGCCGGGCGGCTGCCCTCCTCCGGTGGTGAGCCGAGCCCCCTCGTTGAGGCCGGTCTTGATGTAACCCAGCACACGTTCGCGCCGGCGCCGGCTGACGAGCGGGCCGATCTGGGTGTCGGGGTCGAGCGCGTCGCCGACGACGGCGTCACGGGCCGACGCGGTGCAGAACTCGACCACTTCCCGGTATCTGCTGCGGGGGGCCAGGATCCTGGCAGTCGCATAACAGGTCTGCCCGTTGTTCAGCAGGCCGGCCATGAAGAACTGCTCCGCGTGCGCGGGGAGGTCGGCGTCCTCCAGGACGACGGCGGCGGACCTCCCTCCCAGTTCCAGGGTCACCGGCCGCAGCAACTCGGCACACGCGGCGGCCACTTGGCGCCCCGCCCGGGTGGATCCGGTGAACGACACCTTGTCGACGCCAGGATGGGAGACCAGATACGCGCCGATGTCACGGCCGCCCGGAACGATGTTGATCACGCCGCCGGGGATATCCGCCTCCTCGACCGCCTCCGCCAGCAGCACCGAGTCGAGGACCGTCTCCGGCGCCGGCTTGAGGACGAGCACGCAACCGGCCGCCAGAGCCGGGGCGATCTTGAAGAAGGCGATGGTCTGAGGGAAGTTCCAGGTCATGATGGCGGCTACGACACCTACGGGTTCCCGGCGGACCAGGGTGGTGCCACGGGGCAGTCCGGTCCGCAGTTCCTCGGACGGCACGCTGTCGGCCAGAGCCGCGTAATAGCGCAACAGGACTGACGGCGCCACGCCTTCGAAGGACCGGGCGACCGTGATCGGCATACCGTTCTGCGCGCTGACGACGTCGGACGTCACCCTCTGCCTGGCTTCGAGCGCGGCCGCGAGACGGATCATGGCGGCCGCGCGACGTTCCGTGCCCCAGGAGGCCCAGCCGGTCGGTGCGTCGAACGCGGCTCGAGCGGCCCCGACCGCCCGGTCGATGTCGTCCCGGGAACCGTCCGGTACGGCACCGAGGTGATCGCCGGTACTCGCGGACACGACATTGATGACGCCGTCGCCGGACGCGGGCACCCAGCGTCCGCCGATGAACAGATGCATGGGATCCATGGTGAACTCTCCCCACGGCATGGCCCTGGGACCACAGCACTCCGTGGTGTTCGATACGTGGATGACCAGCGGGCACGAGGGTGCTCAGCACGGGACGCAGGCCGCTGCCGGTCATGACTTTCCTGCGCGGCGGCCCGGCGTGTGGAACCTGCGGGCGGGCCGCATCTGCGACGCCCCTTGCGGCTGGTATCGGCCTCGCGAGGAGCGCTTTCCTGGTTCACGACTGAATAACTGCGACGTTACACCCATCTGGGGTAATACACCACCAGATGGGTAAAATGTGAACGGAATGAGGTGGCACATCATGAGGACATACGGCGGAGCAACGGCGGAACAGCGTGCATCGCTCCGTCGACGGCGCCTGATGGAAAGCGGCCTCGAACTCTTCTCCAGTCGGGGTTACGCCCACACGTCGATCAGTGCGGTACTCCGCCACGCCGGGCTGAAGGACAGGTACTTCACGGAGAGCTTCTCCTCCCTCGACGACCTCATGGCGGCGCTCGTCAGGGACATCTACGAGGAGCAGATCACCCGATGCGCCGCGGCGATCGACACGGACCAGCCGTTGCGCGACCGGGCTCGGAACATGATCGACGTCGTCGTCGGGCTTCCTCTGCAGGACCCGAGGAAAGGGCGCGTCAAACTCGCGGAATCGCTCGGCGCAGGTCCGCTCACGGCAGGCGAACGACGTCGGGGCCTGCAGCGCATGAGCGGCCTCGCGGACTCCCTCCTGAGGGAGGGGATCCAGGATCCCGGGATCGACACCGCCTCCCTGTCCGTGGCCGTCGTGGGCGCGGTCGGCGAGATGCTGCTGAGCTGGTTCAACGGAGTCCTGGACCTCTCGAGGGAGGAACTGGTGGATCAGGGCCTCCTCCTCTTCGAGGCCCTCGTCGAGCACGCCTCGACGACATCGCCGAGGGCGGGCGCGCCGTCGCCCTGACGACGCCCGCCGCCCTTTGCTCCCTGCCGTGCGTGACGGTCGCCGGCGCGTCACGACGGGCAGCGCGCCTACCCGCGCCCGATCCCGCACCCCCTCGGGCTGGACCACGTGGGCGTCGGGCAGTACGGCCCGTGGGTCCACCGGCCGTCGGTCATCGTGGCGTGCACCGGCATCGCCCGCAGGGTGTCCGGGTCCGCCGTCAGCGGATCCGCGTCCACGACCACCAGGTCGGCGGGGTCTCCGACCCTGATGAGGCGACGTCCGCGGGCCGCCGCGGCCAGCGCGTCCGGTACCGGCAGGCGCTGTTCCGGATGCCAGGCGGGGCGGGCGTCGTCGGTGCGGCTGACGGCCGACGCGACGGCGAGCCAGGGGTCGAGCGGTGAGACGGGGGCGTCCGAGCCGAACTCAAGGCGCGCCCCGGCGGCCAGCAGGTCGGCGTAGGCGAAGGCGCGTTCGGTGCGGCCGGCCCAGTACCGGTCGGCCACGTCCCGGTCGTCCGTGGCGTGCCGGGGCTGCACCCCCGCGACGACGTCCAGCTCCGCGAAGCGCGGCAGGTCTTCGGGGCTCAGCAGTTGCGCGTGTTCGATCCGGCCACGGCAGCGGACGGCTTCGAAGGCGTCCAGGGCCGCCGTGTTGGCACGGTCGCCGATGGCGTGCACCGCGGGTTCGATGCCGTGGGCGGCGGCCCGGCGCATCAACCGCACCAGCTCGTCCGGTGGCGTCTGCTCGATACCGTGCGCGCCGTCCGTACCTTCCAGGCCGGGGTAGGGGTCGCGGCAGAGCGCGGTGCGGGTGTTGAGCGAGCCGTCCGTGAAGAGCTTGAGCGGGCCGACCCGCACCAGGTCTCCGTGCGCGCCGATCCGGGACCCGGTGCGCAGTCCGCGCGCCAGCGCCGCGTCCAGGTGGCTCGGGTAGACGGCCGCGGCCACCCGTACGGCCGGCGGGACGTCCGCCGAGCGCCGCTCCCAGGCGCCCACGGTGTCGCCGAACTGGAAGTCGATGACGCCGGTGACCCCACGGGCGGCGGCGGTCCGGCAGGCGTCGGCCACCCAGCCGTCCACGGTCTCGGCCGGGGCCTCGGGGAGGGCCGCGAGGACCACGTGTCCTTCGTGCTCGCGGACCAGGCCGGTCGGGTGGTCGCCCCGCCCGACGAGGGCCAGGCAGGCGGAGTTCAGCCACACGGCGTGCAGGTCGGCGCTGACGAGGGCGACCGGACGGTCCGGCAGGACCGCGTCGAGCAGTTCCTTGTGCGGGGCGTCGCTCCAGAGCCCGTCCCGGAAGCCGTATCCGAACAGCACCGACCCGCCGGGGGCCGCCCGCCCGTGGTCGCGCACCCGGTCGGCCACCTCCCGCGCGGAGGAGGTGCCGGACAGATCGAGCCGGCGGCGCGCGCCGGCCCACTCGGCGAGGTGGACGTGGGCGTCCCACAACCCGGGCAGCAGGACCCGCCCGTCCAGATCGAGGACCCGGTCGCCCGCGACGAGTCCCGCGGACGCCACGACCCGGTCGCCCGCGGTGCGTCCCGCGGACGCCTGGGTCTCCTGGTCCGCGAGCACATGGGTGACCCTGCCGTCGGCCACCCGCACGCGGACGAGCGGTCCGCCCGCCCCGAGTCGCACCCGGGCGAGCGTCAACGCCGTTGCCCGGGGCGGTGTCTCCGCCACCGGCCCGCGTGATGTGCCTGTGAAGTCCGTCATCGAGCCTCCCTCTGCGGCGGCAGCCGGCTTCAGCCGTGACGCCGCGGACGTGGCCGCCCGCCGGGACCAGCGGTGGGCCATCACGGCATGGTCCCCCGGCGAAGGCACGCGACGCCGCCGCTCGACAGCAACAGCAACAGCAACAGCAACAAACTTAGGGTTTACCCGTTTGCTCGCATCCGGCCTTCGCCGGGCGACGGACGGACTTCCCGGAATCGGACCGCCCCCTCTCATCACCCGGTGCGCTGCGGCCCGTCGGCATCCGGACATTTCCCGCTCCCTCGGGGCCGCCCGGTCCGTCTCGTCCCGAATAGGCCGCCGGCCGCGGACGCCGACAGGGAACCGACAGCGCTCTTTCACCGGGCGCTCATGTCCGGGTGGTCACTATCGGGGATGCCGTCTGAACAGGTGCGGCCCGAAGACCGTACCCCTGGACGGATCAACGAGAAGCTCCGCGGAAGGGAACCCCTCACATGACCAGCGCATCGTTCAACCCCTCGGCCAAACCGGCCCGCCGTACGATCGTGGCGGCGGCCGGAGCGGCGGGGCTCGCCGCCGCGCTGACCGCCTGCGGGTCGTCCGACGACTCGTCGGACTCGACGACCACCAACAACGCGGGCGGTGGCTCCACCACCCAGGACAGCAACGGCTCGGGCGGCTCGACCGACACCTCCACGGCGGCGGCCGGTGGCGCCGCGCTCGCCAAGACCACGGACATACCCGAGGGCGGCGGCACGATCTACAAGGACCAGGCCGTGGTCGTCACCCAGCCGACGTCGGGCACCTACAAGGCGTTCTCGACGAAGTGCCCGCACGCCGGCTGTGCGGTGTCCAGCGTGGCCAATGGCGCGATCGTCTGCCCGTGCCACGGCAGCCAGTTCGCCATCGCCGACGGCAGCGTGAAGAAGGGCCCGGCGACGACGGGTCTGACGGCCGCGAACATCACCGTCTCCGGTGACCAGATCACGCTGGCCTGACCCTCGGCTCAGGCCCGCCCGCGCGGGTTCTTGAGGCAGCCGAGCACCTCGTCCGTGGTCGCGACCGTGGCGACCAACGCGAGGGTGTTGCGGACCATCGCGGGGGTGTACTCGGAGGGCACTCCCGCGATGGCGTCGGCCGGGACTACGGCCGTGTAGCCCCGGTTCACCGCGTCGAACACGGCGTTGGGGACGGCCACGTTGGCCGAGACCCCGGTGACGATCAGCGTGCGGCAGCCGAGGTTGCGCAGCAGCGGGTCGACGTCGGTCCCCTGGATCGGCGACAGGCCGTGCAGCCGACGTACCACCAGGTCCTCCTCCGAGACCTCGATGGGGGGCGCGACGCGGACCGCCGCGGTGCCGGAGAGCTGCTGGACGGGCAGCCGCTCGGCGGCCCGGAACAGGCGGGCGTTGCGGTTCGCGCCCCGGCCGTCGGGGCGGCGTTCGGCGAGCGCGTGGATCACCTGGACGCCGGTGTCGTGCGCGGCGGCGACCAGCCGGGCGATGTTGGCGAGGGCGCCCGACGCCCGGGCCTCGTGGGCGAGTTCGGGCAGCGCGCTCTGCGGGCCGACCACGCCCTGCTGGCACTCCACGGTGAGCAGGACGGTGCTCACGGGATCGATGAGCTCCGCGAGCCGTTCGTACGACGGCATTGACGCCCCCTTCCGCCTTGGTGCGGGGCGGGCGAGACTAACCACCATTGCGCGGGAACGGAAGAAGAGGGGGCCGCATGACCGACACACAGCGCCGGGGCCGGAAGATCATGATGACGCCCGGGGAGCTGGACGAGTTCCTCACCACACAGCGCACCTGCCGGGTGGCGACCGTGTCGGCGTCCGGCGCCCCGCATGTGAGCGCCCTGTGGTTCGCCTGGGACGGCAAGTCGCTGTGGCTGTACTCGGTGGTGCGCAGCCAGCGTTGGAAGGACCTGAGCCGCGACCCGCGGGTGGCGGTGGTGATCGACTCCGGTGAGGAGTACGACCAGTTGCGCGGCGTGGAGCTGAGAGGGACCGTCGAGTTCGTCGGCGAGGTGCCGCGCACCGGTGAGCTGGTCGCCGAACTCGACTACGTCGAGACGCTGTTCGCCCGCAAGAACTTCGGCCTGGACGAGATGCCGCACGACGGCCGGCATGCCTGGGCCCGGCTGACCCCGGAGAAGATCGCCTCCTGGGACTTCCGCAAGCTGGGGAGCTGAGGAGCTTCGCGCCTACTCGGTGGCGACGGCCGCGGCGGACAGCAGGGTGGCCGCGGCCAGGGTGCCCCAGAGGGCGGCCGGGCCGCGCACCGCGAGCGTGGTGATGACCGCCGGGGAGACCGCGAGGCCGAACCCGGTGGAGAGCTGGAAGCGGGCCAGGGCCCGGCCCAGGGCATGGGGCGGGGCGAGATGGGTCACGAGGGCGGTGGCGCTGCCCGCGTAGACGATCTCGCCGAGGGTGCAGACCACGGACACCACGGCGAGGGCGGGTGGGCCCCAGCCGTGCCCCGGCCAGGCGACCGCGAGGAAGCCCAGGTAGGACACGGTGAGCACCAGGCCGGCCAGGGCGAGCGCGGTCCGCCGGGAGAACCGGGACATCAGGACGGTGACCGGTACCTGGAGCACGACCACCAGGACCGTGTTGGCGACGAAGACGACCGCCGGCCACACCGGGGACGCCTGCAGCTGTGTCACCAGGACCAGCGGGAGCGCGACTTCGGGAACGTTGAGGCAGAAGGCGTAGACCACGTTGGCGATCAGCAGCGCGCGCATCCGGGGTGCGGGCCGGTCGTCCCCGTCCTCGGCCGGGGCGGCGGCCGGCTGCGCGTCGATCCGGACCGACCAGGCCAGGGCCGCCGCGGCGCAGTAGGCGACCCCGGTGCCGGCCGCCAGGGCCCGGAACGCGGTACCGCCGCCCGCCAGGCAGGCGGTGGCGACGAGTGCGCCGACGCCCAGGCAGGCGTTGCGCAGGGCACGGCCCGCCGCCAGGGCCGCGTCGCGTTCCCTGCCGTGGGCGACCGTGGCCACGAGGGCCGCGTGCGCGGCCGGCCAGGCCTGGTTGCCGATGCCGAGGAAGAGCGCCGCCGCCACGAACAACGAGACGTGTCCCGGCGGGGCCGCCAGCAGCAGGGCCACTCCCACCACCCGCACCAGCATCGACGCCGCCACGGCCGAGCTCCGGGCGCCCCGGTCCAGCCAGCGGCCCACCGCGGGCATGCACGCCAGACCCGCGACGATGCCCACCGTCATGGCGGCGCCGGTGACGGGCCCGGACAGCCGCAGCACCGTCACTCCGTAGAGCAGCAGAAAGGGCCGCAGCAGGCCGGTGCCGAGTGCGTCCACGGCGAGGGCGAAGGCGTAGCGGGGGCCTCCGGAGGCCCGGACGAGGGTGCGGGGCCGGATGCCGGTGGTGGTGGTCATGGTGCCCAAGCTGCGGTCACCCGCCGTGCGGGGCACGCCGGTTGACGGATACCGTCAACCGGCGTCGGCGTCCGCCGTCCGGCCGGGGATGATGGCCGGATGACGCTTCGCATCGACATCAGCGGACCGCCGGCCGAGCGGCTGCGGTTCGCCGCCTCGCCGCTGGCCGAGCTGACCGCGATGCTGCATGTGCTGGCCGAACCCGGGCACCATCCGCAGTTGGCCGGCTGGGCCGCGGACGTCTGGGCCGGGCTGCGGCCGGAGCTGGCCGAGCGGCTCCGGGAGGCGGACTTCCTCTGGCGGTCCTCACAGGCGGACTTCCTGATTCCGGCTCGGCCCCGGCCGACCCTCGCCGAGGAACTGGACGACGTGGACCGGATCGACGACGAACGGTATGTGACCGCCGCGCTCGTCACCACGTGCGGCAGCAGCCGGGTGCACTTCGCCGCCCGGTCGCCGCTCGCCGACCCGGCCGCGCGCCGGCGGGCCCTGGATCTGGCCCAGGCGCGCGGCGCGTCCCAGGAGGCCTTCGCGGAACGGCTGCTGGCGGACCCGGCCGTGGTGCGGGCCCGGTTGCGCGACACCCTCGAACAGTGTGCCGAGGCGTTCTTCGACGCCGCCTGGACGGGTGGCGCGGTGCGGCTCGCCACCGATCTGCGGCTGAAGAACGACGTGCTGAAACACCAGGGTCTCGGCGCGGCGCTCGCCTCGGTCTCCGGGGCGGTCACCCTGGCCCCGGACGGCGACTGCATCATCGTGGACAAGCTGCAGGACAAGTCGACCACTGCCCAAGGCACCGGGGTCACCTTCATCCCGACCGTCTTCGGCCGCCCGCACCTGGTGGCGGTCCACACCCCCGGGTGGCAGCCGGTGGTGCAGTACCCCGTTGCGGAGCCCGGCCCGTCGGAGCCGGTGCCGCTGGAGACGGTCTCGCTACGGCTGGAGGCACTCGCGCATCCGGTACGGCTGCGGCTGCTGCGTACGCTGGCCCGGGGTCCGCACACCACCCGCGAGCTGGCCCACGCCTGGGAACTCTCGCCCCCCGAGGTCTCCCGTCACCTCGCCGTCCTGCGCCGCGCGGGCCTGCTCACGACCCGGCGCCACGGCCGGTACGTCCGCTACACGCTCAGCCTGCCCGACCTGACGGCACTGGGCACCGACCTGCTGGCGGCCGTACTGCGCTGAACGGCCGAGGTCCGCCCCGGACGATCGGCCGGCGCTCGGCGCGGGGTGGATTCAGGAGATCGTCTCGGCGGCGCCCCGCAGGGCCCGCACCGCCGCCCGGATCGAGGGGCGGCGGTCGGCGTCGGCCCGCCAGACGACGTACACGTGGCGGCGCACCCGCTGCTTCAGCGGCACCGTCAGGATGCCCTCCGGCACCGGGTGGCGGCCCAGCAGCGGGGCGATGCAGACCCCCAACCCGGCGGCCACCAGGTTGAGTTGGGTGTGGGTCTCGGCCGCGCGGTGACCGATGCGCGGTTCGATGCCGCGGGAGCGGAGCGTGAACATCAGCCACTCGTGGCAGAACTCGCCCTCGCCCCAGGTGATCCACTCGTCGTCGGTGAACTCCCCCAGGTCCACCTCGTCCCGCCCGGCCAGCCGGTGCCCGACCGGCAGGGCCACCTCGGCGGGGTCGTCCATCAGCGGCGCCCTGACCAGCCCGTCGGGCAACGGCATCGGCTTGTTGTACCAGTCCAGGGCGACGGCGAGGTCGAGGTCGCCGCGCACCACCCCGGCGATGCCGTTCTCCGGTTCGAGTTCGCTGGAGCGCACGCGCAGCGCCGGGTGCTGGGCGCGCAGGACGGCCAGTGCGGTCGGGAACAGGCCGCGGGCGGCCGTCGGGAACGCCGCCACCCTGAGCTCACCGACGACCTGACCGCGGTGCGCCTCCAGGTCGGACTGGGCCAGCTCCACCTGGGAGAGGATCCGGGTCGCGTGCTCGGCGAGCAGCCGGCCGGCGTCGGTGAGCCGCACCCCCCGGCCGTTCCTGGCGAGGAGCTGCTGGTCCACCTCCCGCTCCAACTTGCCCATCTGCTGCGACACCGCCGACGTGGTGACGTGCAGGGCCTCGGCTGCCCCGCTCACCGAGCCGTACCGGGCGAGGGCGTCAAGGGTGCGCAGGCGCTCCAGGTTCAACATGTAAGCGATCCTAAGAGGTGCCGACCGGGAAGCCGCAATTGTGCTAAGACGTTGAAGCCAGTCCCAGGTTCCGCAATCCGACCTCGCCGCCGCGAGGGGGCTCGCCTAGGCCTGGACCCGCCCCCTCGGCGGTGCGACCGCCGCCGCCACGGCCGCCGCCAGCGGACCGGTCTCCTCGGGGGTCAGTGTCGAGACCGTGATCCGGATGCCGGGCGGGGAGGCCAGGCGGTACACCGCCCCCGGGGACACCGCCCACCCCTCGTGCAGCAGACGGGACACCGCGCCCGTCTCGTCCGGGACCGGGACCCACACGTTCATGCCGCTGCGGCCGTGGGCCTCGATGCCATGGTCCGCGAGCGCGTCGATGAGCAGTTCACGGCGGGCCCGGTAGGCCGCCGCCACCTCCGGGCCGCGCACCGCGCCGTCCGCCCGCATCCGGACCACCATGCGCTGGAGCAGGCGGCTCACCCAGCCCGGTCCCAGCCGCTGCCGGCCCCGCACCCGGTCGACGGTGACCTCGTCGCCGGTCAGGACGGCCAGCCGCAGGTCCGGGCCGTAGGCCTTGGCGACCGAGCGGACGAAGGCCCAGTGCCTGGTGGTGCCCACCAGAGGATGCAGCGGGAGGTCGACGATGCCGTGGCCGTGGTCGTCCTCAAGCAGCAGGGTGTGCGGGTGGTCGCGCAGCACGGCGCGCAGCGCACGCGCGCGTGCGGCGCTCACCGCGGCACCGGTGGGGTTGTGCGCCCGGGCGGTGACGATCAGGGCGCGCGCCCCGGACTCCAGTGCCCGGCGCAGGCTGTCGGCGCGCGGTCCGTCGTCGTCGACGGCCACCGGGACGGTGCGCAGCCCCAGCGCGGGGACGAGATCGAGGGTGCGGCCCCAGCCGGGGTCCTCGACGGCGACCGGGTCGCCCGGCTTGAGGTGTGCCAGCAGGACCCGTTCGACGGCGTCGAGGGAGCCGGAGGTGACGGTGAGCGGCCCGTCGGGCACACCGTCGGCAGCGAGTTCGGCGCGTGAGATCCGCTCCAGCTCCGGCTCGACGGGGTCGGCGCCGTAGAGGACGGGGGCGCGGTCGCCCTCGTCGGCCGCCATCGCCGCCAGGGCCGGTGCGAGGGCGGGGAGCAGCGCGGGGTCGGGGTTGCCGGAGGACAGGTCGCGCACGCCGGCCGGGACGTCGGCCCGGATCCGGTCCCGCCCGGTGGTGGCCGGTTTGGACCGGACGCGGCTGCCCCGCCGGCCGTCGGTCTCGATGACCCCGCGCTCACGCAGGGTGCGGTAGGCGGCCGCGACCGTATTGGGATTCACCCCGAGTTGGGCCGCCAGCTCCCGCATCGGCGGCAGCAGCCGGCCCGGTTCCAGCTCGCCCGCGCCCACCGCGCGCTCGACGCTGGCGGCAATCTCCGCCGCACCCCGGCCTTCGATCCGATATTCTCCTAGCACAAAGCCAATTATGCACTAGTGCAATGGAGATGTGCAATGGAGACCACCGAGCCCGCCGTGCGGGGGACCGTACCGCCGCAGCCCGCCTACACCCCGTCCGACCGCACCGTCCCGACACGCTCCGCCGAGCGGGCGTCGTACGACGAGGAAGTGGTGCACTCGATCCTCGACGAGGGGTACGTCTGCCACCTCGGCTTCGTGCGGGACGGCGCGCCGGTGGTGCTGCCGACGCTGTTCGCCCGGGTCGGCGAGGTGCTGTACCTGCACGGCTCGACGGGCTCGCGCCCGCTGCGGATGACCGGCCAGGCCGACCCCGGGCTCCCGGTGTGCGTGACGGTCACCCATGTCGACGGCCTGGTGCTGGCCCGCTCCGCCTTCCACCACTCGATCAACTACCGCTCGGTCGTGGTGCACGGCGTCGCCCACCAGGTCACCGACCCCGAGGAGAAGCGGCTCGCGCTGGACGCCCTGGTCGACCATGTGGTCCCGGGCCGCTCGGCCGACTCCCGCCCGGCGGACAAGAAGGAACTGGCCGCGACGGCGGTGATCCGCCTGGACCTGACCGAGGTCTCGGCCAAGACCCGCACCGGCGGCGCCCACGACGAGCCCGAGGACCTGGACCTGCCGTACTGGGCGGGCGTGGTACCGCTACGGAAGGGCTACCGCACTCCGATCGCCAACGACGACCTGGCGGCGGACGTCCCGGTTCCGTCCTACGTGAAGCACGCCTGACGCACGCTCCGGCAAGGGCCGACGCGCCCCCTCCTCAGGGGCGCGGGGCCCCGGCGTGGCCCCGGCCCCGCCGCACCCGCCACACCCGCCGCACCCGCCACACCCGCCGCCGGGCGGCTCACCCCGCGGACGTCGGGGCGACCCGCCCCTCCACCGCGCTCCGGTCCACCACCGACTCCTTCGCCGGAGCCGACGACTGCGCGATGAACGCGCCCAGCAGCACAACGGCCCCGCCCAGCATCTGCGGCGCCGCCAGCCGCTCCCCCAGCAGCACCCAGGCCAGCACGGTCGCCACGACCGCCTCGAGACAGGCCACCACCCCGGCGACCTGCGGAGACAGCCGCCGTACCGACACCACACCGGTGACGTAGGCGATGACCGTCGCGACCAGCACGATCCACACCAGCAGGGCGGCCGCCGGCACCGTCGCCCCGTTCATCCGCGCGGAGCCGGCCAGCACCGACCAGTCCATCGCCCACGGCCGCGCCACGACCGTCAGCGCGCCGGCCCCCACCAGCAGCCCGTACGCGATGACCCCCAGGGGATCCACGCCGTCTCCGCCACCGTGATCGGCGAGCACGAAGTACCCCACCTGACAGCAGGCCGCCGCCAGGGCCAGCGCCAGCCCCAGTGCGTCGAAACTCAGCCCCGCCCACACCTCCACGACACACGCGAGGCCGCCGGCCGCGAGGAGGACACCGAGCACGGCGGCGCGGGTGACCGGCCGGCGCTGGACGAAGCGGACCCAGCCGAGCACCAGCGCGGGGGCGAGGTACTCCACGAGCAGCGCCACCCCCACGGGTATGCGGGATATCGCGGCGAAGTAGCAGGCCTGGACACCCGCGACGGCGAGCAGGCCGAACCCGGCGAGCAGCGCGGGCCGGCGGCGCGGCAGGTCACGGTGGCGGACGGCGAGCGGCAGCATCACCAGGGCGGCACCCGCCACCCGCAGCCACACCACGTGCAGCGGGTCGAGCCCGGCCTCGATCAGCGGCTTGGCCGCGACGCCGGAGCCGCCGAAGGCGAGCGCCGATCCGAGGGCGAGGGAGAGCCCGAGGCCCCTGCCATGGCTGCTGTCAGTGATACGCACCGGCACATGATGCCAGCAGGCGACATGAGCGTCACGCCCTTTGACCCCTGTCTCAACGGCTGGACGTGCGGTTTTCAGCCTCGGCGTCCCACACTCCGCCGTCCCCGTCGACCCGCACGGCCAGGGCACGGGCGGCCACTCCGGCCCGCTCCAGCACCTCCACGGCCCGGGACTCCGGGTCCACCACGAGGCCCGCCAGCAGATCGGTGCCGTCGGCCTGGTCGGCGGTGCGGCGCCGGGCACGGCTGCGGGCGTACTCCAGGGCGGCCGCGGCCACCGGCGACCAGGCCCCGTCACCCTTCGCCCCGGCCCGCGGAACGGCCGGCAGCGCGCCGGAGTCCTCGATCCCGCTCTGCCAGCGCAGGCCGTAGCCGATGCTGCGCTGCACGAGATAGCCGAGCAGCCTGGCGAGTTGCGGGGCGTCGCCGATGACGGCGCGGACCTCGGGGTCGTACTCGATCAGCGAGTGCAGCAGATGGGCGGTGTCGACCTGTCGGTCCCCGTCCCGCACCGCCCTCCGGCGGGCACCGGCGACCACCGCTGCCAGCTCGGCACCGAGCCCGGCATCGTCGTCCGCGTGGATGCCGCCCTGGTCCTGGACGGGCTGGCAGGGAATACGGGGTTGCACACCCCCTACCTCATCAACCGCAAGCGCTTGAGTCATCGCCGAGGGGAAGCATCTTCGCGTCCCACGCAGAGTGGACGGCGGCGGCCGGAATCTCCTCCTTACGGATGAGATCAGGCCGATTCCCCCGCAAGGGCGCGCGCCGTCTCGCCGTGCGCCCCGTACGCAACCGCCGCGCACCGGCTGCACGTCTCTCGTCGTCGTGGAGAGCGGGTGCGGTTGCTGGCTGGTCGCGCTGCCTGCGGTCGACGGCAGGCAGTACGTGTACCGGGTGTACGCGCCCGAGGACGCGCTGCCCGCGGACCTGTTCTGGGATGCGTGGCACTGTCACGACGAAAGCGCGTTCCCGCGGGCCTGGGACCTGTTCGACGCGGCGGAGATACGGCGGGTGGGCTGAGTCCCGGGCGCGGCCGGGATCCGCACACTTCCTGACGGTTCATCAGTATTGAATGTTCGCGGCCCTGCGGCTACGTTCCGCGACACCGTAGCCCGATACGAAGGGGTGGTCGCATGGCCGAAGTCAGCGCGGAGGCACGCATCCAGGCACCGGCCGAGAAGGTGTGGGCGCAGCTCACCGACTGGCCGGCGTACGGGGAGTGGAACGCGACCCACACCAGCTTCCCCAAGGGCGGCCCGGAGAACCTGGCGGTGGGCGGCACCTTCCAGGAGAACATGAAGCTGATGGGCTTCCCGGCGGAGGTCGAGTGGACCATCGAGGAGCTGGAGCCGGCGCGGGTGCTGGCGATCCGCGGCAAGGGCCCGATGGCGGTGACCGTCGCGACCCGCTACACGCTGACCCCGGACGGGGACGCGACGGGGGTGCGGATCGACGGCGAGTTCACGGGCGCGGCGGTGTCACTGATGGCGGGCAAGCTCAAGGACTCGGCGACGGCCGCCCTGAACGAGTCGCTGCGCAAGCTGGGCGGGCTGGTGGCCTGAGCCCTGCCCCGGGCAGCCGGAAGGGCGCCCCGCGGATCACTCCACGGGGCGCCCTGTTCGCCGTGACCACGCGGGTCAGTCCTCGTCGGCGAGGATGAGGTAAAGCTTCTTGCGGGTCTCGTTGATGACGGCCAGCGCCTTCTCGCGCTGCTCCTTGGTGCCGGTCTTCCAGACCTGCCCGAAGGCCTCCATCAGACCGAAGCCGGCCTGCCGGATCTCGCCGAGGGCTTCGAAGTCGACCCCACGGGAAGCCTCTTCCCAGGGGGCGTCCGGACCCTCGTCGGCAGCCGTACGGCCGCTGTCGGTGAGGGAGAACAGCTTCTTGCCGCCCTCGCTCTCGCTGGTGATCAGGCCCTCGTCCTCCAGCAGCTGGAGGGTGGGGTAGACCGAGCCGGGGCTGGGCTTCCACGCACCGCCGCTGCGTTCGGCGATCTCCTGGATCATCTCGTAACCGTGCATCGGGCGGTCCTTCAGCAGGGCCAGGATCGAGGCCCGGACGTCACCGCGCCGCGCCCTCCCCCTGGGACCTCCACGCCCTCGCGGCCCCCAGTGCCCCGGACCGAAGCCGGGCCCGCCGGGGCCGAAGCCGGGGCCACCCGGGCCGAAGGGCCCGAACGCCGCACGGCGTCCCTGTCGCTGTCCATGTCCACGCTCGTGTCCGTGGGAACGCATGACAACCACTCCATTCCATCGTTGATCTGTCGCGTATCGTTCGCGATGCCTCAACGATATATCGGGAGCGTTCGGATGACAACCCTCTTCCGGTCGCCTCTTCGGCTGCGAACTGCGGCGTTGCATGACCATGCGTTGTGATGCATACTCTTCCTATGTCCAAGGTCCTCACCTCCCTTCCCGCCGGCGAGCGCGTCGGCATCGCCTTCTCCGGCGGGCTCGACACCTCCGTCGCGGTCGCGTGGATGCGCGACAAGGGCGCCGTCCCGTGCACCTACACCGCCGACATCGGCCAGTACGACGAGCCCGACATCGCCTCGGTACCCGGCCGCGCGCACACCTACGGTGCCGAGATCGCCCGCCTGGTCGACTGCCGGGCCGCGCTGGTCGAGGAGGGCCTGGCCGCGCTGACCTGCGGCGCGTTCCACATCCGCTCGGGCGGCCGGGCGTACTTCAACACCACCCCGCTGGGCCGTGCCGTCACCGGCACACTGCTGGTGCGGGCCATGCTGGAGGACGACGTCCAGATCTGGGGCGACGGCTCGACCTTCAAGGGCAACGACATCGAGCGGTTCTACCGGTACGGCCTGCTCGCCAACCCGCACCTGCGGATCTACAAGCCCTGGCTGGACGCGGACTTCGTCACCGAACTCGGCGGACGCAAGGAAATGTCCGAGTGGCTGCTCGCGCACGGGCTGCCCTACCGGGACAGCACCGAGAAGGCGTACTCCACCGACGCCAACATCTGGGGCGCCACGCACGAGGCGAAGACCCTGGAACACCTGGACAACGGCATCGAGACCGTCGACCCGATCATGGGCGTGCGGTTCTGGGACCCCGAGGTCGAGATCCTCCCCGAGGACGTGACGATCGGCTTCGACCAGGGCCGTCCTGTGACGATCAACGGCAAGGAGTTCGGGACCGCCGTCGAGCTGGTCATGGAGGCCAACGCGATCGGCGGCCGGCACGGGCTCGGCATGTCCGACCAGATCGAGAACCGGATCATCGAGGCCAAGAGCCGCGGGATCTACGAGGCGCCGGGCATGGCGCTGCTGCACGCCGCGTACGAGCGGCTGGTCAACGCGATCCACAACGAGGACACGGTCGCCCAGTACCACAACGAGGGGCGGCGGCTCGGTCGGCTGATGTACGAGGGCCGGTGGCTGGACCCGCAGGCGCTGATGATCCGCGAGTCGCTGCAGCGGTGGGTCGGCGCGGCCGTTACCGGTGAGGTGACGCTGCGGCTGCGGCGCGGCGAGGACTACTCGATCCTCGACACCACGGGGCCGGCGTTCAGCTACCACCCCGACAAGCTGTCGATGGAGCGCACCGAGGACGCGGCGTTCGGTCCGGTGGACCGGATCGGCCAGCTCACCATGCGCAACCTCGACATCGCCGACTCCCGCGCGAAGCTGGAGCAGTACGCGGGTCTGGGCCTGATCGGCTCCGCCAACCCGGCGATCGGTGCGGCGCAGGCCGCGGCGACGGGACTGATCGGCAGCATGCCGGAGGGCGGCGCCGAGGCGATCGCGTCCCGCGGGGAGGCTGCGGCCGACGCCGACGAGCTCCTGGACCGGGCGGCGATGGAAATGGGTACGGACTGAGCGTGCCGCTCAGGAGGGCCGACTCGGTGACGGGTCGGCCCTTTTCGTTGCCGGGGTACGGTCGGGCATCGCGCCGCGGGAACTGACGGTCCGCCGGCCGGTGCGGCGCCGTCGTGCCTCTTCGCGCAGTTCCCGCGCCCCTGAAGGGCGCGCCGTCGTGCACCGGCGTCGGTGTGCCGGTGCGGCGCCGTCGTGGTTGTTCGCGCAGTTCCCCGCGCCCCTCAAGGGCGCGTCGTCGTGGTTGGTCGCGCAGTTCCCCGCGTCCCGGGTGGGGCGCCTTGCCTCAGGTTCTCCGCGATGTCGCCCCCGCTTCCCAGACCCTGACGTGGCCGCCATGGTGATGGTGGTCGGCGATGTCGGGCCCACCTGGTGGAAATCGGGCCAGGGTTCCGGGATTGGCCTTGGGCGGGTGCGGTGTGCGAGCCCTAGTGTCTGGTCCATGCGGATTCGAATCGTCGACGCCTTTGCCGAGCGTGCCTTCGCCGGGAACCCGGCCGGGGTCGTGTTGCTGGACGGGTTTCCCGATGACAGGTGGATGCAGAACGTCGCCATGGAGGTGAACCACGCCGAGACCGCGTTCGCGCACCCCCTTCCCGAGGGCGCGGACGCCGACTGGGCGTTGCGGTGGTTCACCCCGGTCACGGAGGTCGCGATGTGCGGGCACGCCACGCTCGCCACCGCCCATGTGATCGGTACGACGGGGGCGCAGGCAGGGCCCGTGCGGTTCGCCACCCGGAGCGGGGTGCTGATCGCGACGCCCGGCGCGGACGGGGCGATCACCCTCGACTTCCCCACCGCCCCGCTCACCCGCGTCGACATCCCCGCCGGTGTCGCCGGCGCGCTCGGCACCGAACCCGTCGCCGGCTTCGACACCGGACCGAACGTCGGCGACCTGCTGCTCGAACTCGCCGACGAGAAGACCGTGCTCGGCCTCTCCCCCGACCTCAGGGCCCTCGGCGCCTACTCCACGCGCGGGATCATCGCCACCGCACGTGCCGAGGACCCGGCGAAGGGCTACGACTACGTCTCCCGCTGCTTCTTCCCCAACGTCGGTATCGACGAGGACCCGGTGACCGGCAGCGCGCACACCGCCCTCGCCCCGCACTGGGCGGCCCGGCTGGGCAGGCCCGATCTGACCGGCCTCCAGGCCTCCCGTCGTACCGGCTTCGTCCGCACCTCGCTGCGCGGCGACCGCACCCTGCTCACCGGCCGGGCCGTCACCGTGATCGACGGGGAACTGCTCACGCCGTAGGCAGCCAGCCCACCTTGCCCGCCAGCAGCGCGTAACCGACGAACGCGCCGATGTCGAGCAGGGAATGCGCCACCACCAGGGGACCGACCCGGCCCCACCGCCGGTAGAGGTAGACGAAGACCACGCCCATCACCATGTTGCCGACGAAGCCGCCGATCCCCTGGTACAGGTGGTACGACCCGCGCAGTACGGAACTGGCCACCAGGGCCGTGCCCGCGCTCCACCCCAACTGGTCCAGCCGGCGCAGCAGATAGCCGACGACGACGACCTCTTCGAGGATCGCGTTCTGCATCGCGGAGAAGATCAGCACGGGGTACTTCCACCACACGTCCGGCAGCGCCTCCGGCACCACCGTGAGGTTGAAGCCGAGACCGCGCGCGGCCAGGTAGAAGGCGATTCCGGTGCTGCCGATCACCGCCGCGATCCCCGCCCCTCGCCCGAGGTCGGGCCAGGGGCGGGTGCGGTCGAAGCCGAGCGTGCGCAGGCTCGCGCCCTCCCGCAGGAGGAGGTGGGCGACCAGCAGGACAGGTACCAGCGCACTCGCGATGCCGAACAGCTGCCAGGCGAGATCCAGCCAGGGGCGGCCCGGCGCGGCGGACGCGTTGAGGGTGGCCGCCTGGTCCTTGAGGCCGCCCGGTTTGGTGACCGATCCGACAAAGCTGATCAGGGCGGACACCCCACTCGCACCGAGCGAAAGCCCCAGAACGAGCAGCGTCTCGTCCCTGAACATGCGCCGCGAGGGCCGCTCCAGCGGGTAAGCACCGGCCACCTGATCCGCCTCCACCTGCACTCCTGCCTCCGGTTGAGCAAGACCGTGCGCGCCGGGCTGTCGGGGGGACAGGGAGGGCACCACCGTCATGGGAGGTCACAGCTTGCCCGATCAACCCCGGGCGGGCGCGGCCGACCCCCGTCCCCAGGGCCGCCGTCGCACGATCGCCATGTCGACGGCCACCTTTCAAGCCCAGACCCCGGGCGGCGGCTCCCGCACAGCAGCGGTCACGGCAACGCGGTCAGGGGCGCGGGAAACCGCGCGCCCAGCCCAGACGGCGCCGCACCCGGCACCCCGTCGCACCACCCACGGCGCCGCACCCGGCACCCCGTCGCACCACGCACGCCGACAACCCCTCGGCGCTACCGCTCAGCCCCTCACCCCTCACCCCTCACCCCGTCAGTACCGGCTCCAATAACCCCACCGGCCACGTATGCACCGGCTCCCCCTCATTCATCAGCTCCGCATAGCGCCGCGTCATCGCGGCCAGTGCCTCGTCCCGCGGCAACCCCCGCTCCACCGCCCGATGGAACGTCGCCGCCTGCCAGGACGCCCCGTTCACCCGTCGCCGGCACCGCTCCTCGATCACGCCCAGGTAGAAGTCCCGGTCGGCGGCCTCCACCCCCCACGCGTCGAGCCCCGCCGCCGCCAGCGGCAGCAATTCGTCACGGACCAGGGTGACCGCGTCCACCTCGGTCGTACCGCCGCCGTACCGGCCCTTCCTCGGCCACACCAGCCGCGCGTCGATGCCATGACGGCACGCCGCGTCGAAGTTCGCCTCGGCCGCGGCGAACGGGAGCCGGGTCCACACCGGCCGCGACTCCTCCGCGAGGGCACGCACGAGGCCGTAGTAGAAGGCCGCGTTGGCGATGACGTCGGTGATGGTCGGCCCGGCCGGCAGGACCCGGTTCTCCACGCGCAGGTGCGGGACGCCGTCGGCGATGCCGTACACCGGCCGGTTCCAGCGGTACACCGTGCCGTTGTGCAGGACGAGTTCGGCGAGCTTCGGCACCCCGCCCGCGTCCAGCACGGCCAGCGGGTCCTCCTCGTCGCAGATCGGCAGCAGCGCCGGGAAGAAGCGCAGGTTCTCCTCGAAGAGTTCGTACGCGGAGCTGATCCAGCGCTCGCCGAACCAGATGCGCGGCCGTACGCCCTGCGCCTGGAGCTCGGGCGGCCGGGTGTCCGTGGCCTGGAGGAACAGCGGGGGCCGGGACTCCCGCCAGAGTTCACGGCCGAAGAGGAAGGGGGAGTTCGCGCCCACGGCGATCTGCGCGGCGCACGCCGCCTGCGCCGCGTTCCACACGTCGGCGAAACGGGCCGGGGTGACCTGGAGGTGCAGTTGCACGGAGGTGCAGGCGGCCTCCGGGACGATCGACTTCGACGTGCACCTGAGATGCTCGACGCCCTCGATGTCGAGCACGAAGTCCTCACCGCGGGCGGCCACGATCTGGTCGTTGAGCAGGGTGTACCGGTCGACCTCGGAGAGGTTCGCGGAGACCAGGTCGTCCCGCGCCAGCGTTGGCAGAATGCCGATCATCACGATCCCGGAGTCCACCTCGCCCGCCTTGCGGTCGGCGTACGCCAGCGAGGTCCGGAGTTCTTCGTCGAGCCGGTCGAATACCCGGCCACCGAGCCGGTGTGGAGCTATGTTCACTTCCAGATTGAACATGGCGAGTTCTGTTTGGAAATCGCGGCTCGCGATGCGTTCCAGTACCTGTCCGTTCAACATTCTCGGCATGCCGTCCGCACCGGCGAGATTCAATTCGATCTCGACGCCCATGAGGTTCTTGGGGCGGTCGAACCGCTTCTCCACCAGCAGTCGCTCCAGCCCCGACAGACAGTCGCGGAGCTTTTCGCGGTAGCGCTGGCGATCGGACAGGTCGAACCGGCCCGCCACGACCTTCTCCCCCATCGAAGCGTCCCTCCTCGAATGGGCGGACCGAGGTTCCGGCCGCCGGTGGTCCCGGGTCCAGGTGGGATGATGCCCACCGGGGGCGATCGATAACGTCGCGCGCGGCACAGGTAGCCGCTAGTCTGTTGGAATGTGTCCTGCGGCACATTCACGGGGCATGGGGCATCATGCAACTTCGGGTTCCCCGATGTCCTCGTGAAAAACGCCGACGACATTCGGCCGACCGCGAGAACCCCGTATTCCGAGGTCAGCACGGTCGCGGCAGGCCGGAAATCGGGAGGATTCCGTACGTATCAACGGCCGAATTGCGCCTTGTTCTGTTCTGTGAAACGACCCGGTGAAACGCCGTCTGAACAGGCGTCGTATAAACTCCGCGAACAAGGCAGAAGGCTGGCGCCCACGGTCTGGTTCCTGCCCTCTGAATGACGTGCGGCAGACAACGCCCGCACCTCTCTTCACCGAGCCGGGCCCCCGCCTCTCTGACCCCCCTGTGAGCTGACAGCGCCGTCCGCCCCTGCCCTCGCGCCGCCGCGCCTGTCGAACGAGAGGCGACCCACCATGCCGCTGCACTTCCCTCCTGCCCCCGCGCCCGCCCTGCGTTCCGTCCTCACCGCCCTCGGTTCCCCCACTGCGGTCCGCGAGGCCCGTACCCCTTCCCTGCGCACCGCCCAGGGGCCCGCGACCCCCGAACTCCCCCTGCCTGTGCATGTCATGGACCGGATCACCCCGGAGGGCGTGTCCGCCACCCGGCTGGCCGGCTGGCGCTTCCTGATCCGCTGCGGCGACCGCGCGGTGGCCGCGGCCGAGACGATGCTCACCCCGGACGGCTGGGCCTTCTCGCACTTCTTCGAGGGGCCCTACATCTCCTCCACCGAACGGGCCCTGCACCAGGCCGAGGCCCTGCAACAGATCTACCAGCCACGCCTGTTGTCCCTGCCCGGCCTCTACATGCTCAACCTGTGGCTGCACTGCGACCGCACGGCGGACGGCGCCGAGGGCCACCCGGCGGCCAACGACCTGCTCGTCCCGCTCGCCCCGGCCCCGCCCGGCATCGCGGCCCACCGGCCGCACCAGGTGGCCGAGCTGCTCCCCGTACTGACCCACCGGGTCACCGCGGCACCCCTGCTGATCACACCCGCCTGAGACCGTCACCCGCCGTACCCCGTCACACTTGAACGAGTGACGGGGTACGGTCGTATTTCCACAAGTCAATCCGTGGGACGTCGGATGCCGCTCGTACGAGCAATTAACTGCTCCTAAGAGCCCGATAACCCTCCTCCGCCGACCTGACTAGCTCCATCCGGCCATGCGAAACCATCCGAATTGGCAGCCCGGTCGAGATGAACCGTCCGCGCGAGTGACGCGTCTCCAATCTGTGAGAAGCGGTGCGGCTAAATCCCTGCGGAACATCGCCCGGAGGGCAACACTGGTTTCCGACCGACTCATTACCACGGGGGACCGAGATGACCACGACAGAGCGAGAGACCCCACTCATGTGCCAGCACCAGCCACCGTGCCCGACAGCAGAGTCCGCCGACCGGGAGTCCGCCCGTCTGACGGCGCACCACCCGGAGCAGGGGTGGAGCCTGCTGTGCAACGGCGTCCTGCTCTTCGAGGACACCGGTGAGCTTCTGCCCGACGGCCAGATCATCGCGCCGCACCGCCCGCTCGGTGCCGGCCGCGTGGTGACCGCCGCCTGACAGACCGCCGCACCACCCCCGGGCGGCCCCGCCGCTCCGCCCGGTGACCAGCAGGGGCCGGACGCACACACATGGTGCGCACCGGCCCCGACGTGCGTCCAGGGGTGGTCACCCCCTGTAGCCGAGGGCTTGGCGCAGCGCGAAGTAGGCCGGTTTGGGAGCGAGTTGCTCGTCCCAGGGCAGGGCCGCGCCCTCGCCGGGGAAGAACGCCGGGATCCACGAGTACTTGTCCGTGTAGTCCCAGACCGTGATGCCCACGCAGTGCCGGACCGCCAGACAGGCCTTGGTCAGATCGGCGTACCAGGTGGCCTGCTCGGCCAGCTTCTCGTCCGTGGCCGGCAGCTGCATCCGGACGTCCACCTCGGTGAGCGCGGTGTCCAGGCCGAGCCGGGAGAAGCGGCGGAGGTTCTCCTCCAGGGTGGTCGGATAGCCGTACTGGAGGGCGAGATGGGCCTGGAAGCCGATGCCGTTCAGCGGCACGTGCGCCGCCTTCAGCTCCTGGGCGAGCGCGTAGTAGGCGTCGCTCTTCGGGCCGGTGGCCTCGATGTTGTAGTCGTTGAGGTAGAGCCTGGCGTGCGGGTCGGCCTGGTGGGCCCAGCGCAGCGCGTCGGCGATGTAGCCGGGGCCGAGTGTCTTGTACCAGAGGGTCTCGCGGTAGCTGCCGTCCTCGTTGAAGGCCTCGTTGACGACGTCCCAGGAGTAGACCTTGCCCCGGTAGTGCCGTACCTCGGTCTGGATGTGCTTCTTCAGCACCGCCCGCAGTTCGGTGGCCGTCCACGCGCGGGAGGTGAGCCAGTCGGGCAGCTGGCTGTGCCAGACCAGGGTGTGGGCGCGCACCCGCTGGTGGTTCCTGCGGGCCGAGTTGACGATCTGGTCGCCGTTGGTCCAGTCGAAGACGCCCTGTTGGGGCTCGGTGGCGTACCACTTCATGCCGTTGCCGGGCGTGATCATGTCGAACTCGGTGCCGAGGAGCTTCGTGTAGGCGGTGTCGGTGAGTTCGGGGTTGTCGGTGGCGCTGCCGAAGTAACGGCCGTGCCGCTGGGCCAGTTCGGCCAGGGTGGGCGGCCGGCCGTGGGCCTGGGCGGCGGGGCCGGTGGCCACCCCCGCCGCCACCAGCACGGCCGCGAGGGCACCGGCGAGTCTGAGACGTGTGCGGGACATCGTGCGACTCCGATCAGTAGGGAGTGCGGATTCAGCCCTTGGTGGCGCCGGCGGTGAGGCCGCCGACGAGCTGGCGTTCGGCGACCGAGTAGAAGGCCAGGGCCGGGACCATGGCGAGGACCAGATAGGCGAAGACCCGGGCGTACTCGGCGGAGTACTGACCCTGGAACTGCTGGACGCCGATGGGGATGGTCCACCAGGTGGAGTCGGTGAAGACCAGCAGCGGCAGGAAGAAGTTGTTCCAGCTGGTGACCACCGCCAGCACGGAGACCGTGCCGAGCGCGGGCCGCGCCATGGGCAGCAGGATCCGCCAGAAGAAGGCGAAAGGACCGCAGCCGTCCAGGGTGGCCGCCTCCTCCAGCTCGCCCGGGATCTCCCGGAAGAAGCCGCGCAGGATGATGATGGTCATCGGCAGCCCGAACGCGGCCTGCGGGAGGATCACGCCCAGCGGGTTGTCCAGCAGGTGCATCGAGCGCAGCAGCAGGAACAACGGCAGCGCCGCCACCGCGAACGGGAACATCAGCCCCATCGTGAAGACCGTGAACAGCACCTCACGGCCCCGGAACGCGAACCGCGCGAAGGAGAAGGCCGCGAGCGCCGACACCGCGACCACCAGCACGGTCGTGCCCACCGCGATCAGCGTGCTGTTGCCGACCAGCCGCCAGAACCCGCCGGATCCGAGGATGTCGGTGTAGTTGGAGACGATCCAGGAGTCGGGCAGCCCGACCGGGTTGCGGGACAGCTCGTCGGTGGACTTGAACCCGGACAGCACGGCGTACAGCAGGGGTACGACCATCACCGCGCCGACCACGACGAGGACCAGGTGCAGGGGCAGGTTCCGGACGGTGGTCCTACGGCCGCTCATGCGCCGTCTCCCCTCATGTTCGTGGTGGCGCCCGCCAGGTCCCGGCGGAGCACGAACCGCTGGTAGGCGAGGCCGAAGACGAGGCTGATGGCGAACATGACCACGCTGATCGCGCTGGCGTAGCCGACCTGGTAGCGCTTGAAGCCGTACTGGAACATGGTCACGGCCATGGTCTCGGAGTGGTGGTCGGGGCCGCCCGCGGTGATCACCCAGACCAGGTCGAAGAGCTGGATGGAGCCGATGACGGACAGGAAGACGCTGATCCGCAGGGTCGGGGCGAGCAGCGGCAGCGTGACATGGCGGAAGCGCTGCCAGGGGTTCGCGCCGTCGACGGTCGCCGCCTCGGTCAACTCGGCCGGGATGGACTGGAGTCCGGCCAGGTAGAGCATCATGTGGAAGCCGAAGTACTTCCAGGTCATGACCAGGAAGAGGGTGGCCATCACGGTGGAGGGGTCGGAGAACCACTCCCCGCCGAGGCCGTCGAGCCCGATGGCGCCCAGCACATGGTCGGCGAGCCCCTGGTCGGGGGCGAAGATCATGCCGAACAGCACACCGGTGATCGCCTCGGACAGCACGTAGGGCGCGAAGAACAGCATCCGGTAGACGGCCCGGCCCCGGATCCTCTGGTTGAGCAGGACCGCCATGGCGAGCGCGAACGGCAGTTGCAGCGCCAGTGAGAGCAGCACCAGGAGCAGACAGCGCCAGAGGTCGCCGAGGAAGACGTCGTCCTGGAAGAGCCGGGTGAAGTTGTCGGTGCCGGTGTAGTCGGACGGCATGCCGAAGCCGCCCCAGCGGAAGAACGAGGCGTAGAGCGCGAACAGGATCGGCAGCAGGACGAGCACGCCGAACAGCACCAGGGCGGGCAGCTGGAAGCCCATCGCGGTGAGCCAGTGCAGCAGCCGGCGCCGGGAGCGGGTCCGGCCGGCGGAAGGCGGCGGCTGGGGCGGGGTGTCCGGTCCGGACCGCATGTCGGACAGGTAGGTCGAGGTCATCGGCCGGCCTACTGCTCTTCCTTCGCGGTCTTGGTGATCGCCTGGGTGACGTCCGCGGGCGACTTGGACCCGGCGATCAGCCCGGCGACGCTGTCGTTGACCTGCTGGCCGACGGCGGGCGCGTAGGCCTGGTCGAGGTAGAGCTGGAAGCCGGTGGCGGCCTTCAACTGGGTCTGTACGAGCTTCAGGTTGGCGTCGGTCAGCGCGCTCTCGGCGGCGGGGACGACGGGCAGTACGCCGGTCTTCTTCACCAGTTCGGCGTCCGTGGTCTCGGAGGCGAAGAACTTCAGGAAGTCGAGGGCCGCCTGCGGGGCGTCGGCGCGCAGCGCGTGTCCGCCGCCGCCTCCGAACACCTCGGTGATGGTGCCCTCGCCGCCCTCCACGGCCGGGAACGGGAAGAAGCCGAGGTTGGAGCCGACGCCCTTGCCGGCGTCGGCCTCGACGACCGGGGCCCACTGGCCCATCAGCTCCATCGCGGCCTTGCCGTTGCCGACGGTGGCGGCCTGACCGGTCGGGCTGGAGTAGGCGGCGCCCAGGAAGCCCTTCTGGAACGGCTCCAGGGCGACCAGGTCCTTCAGGTGCTGCCCGGCCTGCACGAACCCGTCGCCGGTGAAGTCCTTGTCGTCGTCGGCCTTCTTGAGGGCGGCGATCCCGGCGGTGCGCATCGCCAGGTACGCCCAGTAGTACATGCCGGTCCAGCTCTCCTTGCCGGCCAGCGCGAGCGGGGTGACACCGGCGGCCTTCAGCTTCTTCACGGCGTCGAGGAAGGCGCTCCAGGTGGTGGGGGGTGTGCTGACGCCGGCCTTCTTGAAGAGCGCCTTGTTGTACCAGAAGCCGACCATGCCGATGTCGAACGGGATGCCGTATGTCTTGTTGTCGAGGAGGTACGGCTCCTTGGCGACCGGGAGGAGCCCTTCGGCCCAGGACTTGGTGGGGTCGGTGAGGTCCTTGACGAGCCCGGCGTCGACCTGCTGCTGGAGGACTCCGCCGCCCCAGGTGTGGAAGATGTCGGGGAGCTTCCCAGAGGCGGTCAGGGCGGTCATCTTCGACTTGTATGCGTCGTTCTCCAACTGCACGATCTTTATCTTGACCTTGGGGTTCTGCGCCTCGAACTTCTTGGCGAGGGCGGCCCACACGCCCTTGGTCGGGTTGGTCGTGGAGATGTTCCACCACTCGATGGTGGTGTTTCCCCCGGACGAGCCTCCGTCCGAGTCGCCGCCGCAGCCGCTGAGGGCGGTCATGCCCAGTCCGGCGGCCGCGGTGGCCGCCAGGAAACCGCGTCGGGACAGTGCCGGGTCGCCCATGGTGCGCTCCTTGGGGTACGGGACGACCGACGCCGTCCTGGTTCGGTGGTGCTCTCGGGTCGCCGTTTTCGAAACATTCGGTATTTTCACCGAACGTTCCGAACGGCGACTCTAGAAAGGCGCATCAGGAGCGTCAAGGTGTCGCGCATCAGCTCATGGGCACGTATTCGAACCAGTCGTAGGCGGCCCGGCCCTCGGTGACGTACATGCCGATGACCCGGCCGGTGAACCCGCCCGCCACCTGCGTGGAGAGATACCGCCCGTCGAGTTCGGCCAGCCGAACGACACCGTCGGACGTTTCGACCGAGAGGGTCACGGTGTCGGGCCCCGCGCGGCCGACCCCGGTCGTGCCGGTCGCGACGACGAGGGTCAACAGGCCCGGTGGCACGGGGTGTTCGGAAACCGTCTGCCGCAGCGGCCCGATCCGGGCGATCGCACGCACCGTTCCCCCGCCCACCTCCAGGTCGTAGTGGTGGGCCTCGTCGATACGGACCGAGAGACCCGCGCGTGCCGAGCCCGGGTCGAGCAGCGCGGCGGCACGGCAGTCCGGGTGCTGCTGGCGGCGGCCGACGAAGGTGTGCCCGGCCCGGTCGAGGCTGTCTCCGGTAGCCGTGAGCGTCAGCCACCCGGGCCGTTCGGACAGCGACCAGGAGCCGGCCGGCCGGCCGCGCGGGGAGATCCAGTGCGGCGCGAGGGCGGCGGCCGTGAAGTCGTCCCGTACCGGCGGCTGTTCGACCGGGTGCCAGACGGCCGGGGCCTGTTCCCGCTCCCGCACCCGCCCCATGCGCGGCCAGCCGTCCACCCACTCCACCGGGGCCAGGAAGGTCTCCCGGCCGAGGACGTGGAACTCCGGGAACCAGCCGCGCGGGCGGGTGCCGAGCAGCACCGCCCACCAGCTGCCGTCGGTGGCCTGGACGAGGTCGGCGTGGCCGGTGCACTGGACCGGCTCCCAGGTGCCCCGGTGGGAGATCAGCGGGTTGCCGGGCGCGGGCTCCCAGGGCCCGCGCGGCGAGCGGGCGCGGGCCACGGACACCCCGTGCCCGAGCGCGGTGCCGCCCTCCGCGACCAGCAGGTACCACCACTCCCCGATCCGGTACAGGTGCGGCGCCTCGGGGTCGCGCAGCCCGGTTCCGGACCACATCGGCAGCGGCCCCTCCAGCACCTTCCCGGTCCGGGTGTCGATCCGGGCCACCGCCACCCCCGCCACGGCACACCAGCAGTCGCCGTTCTCGTCCCAGACGAGGTCGGGGTCGATGCCGGGGACGTCGATCCACACCGGGTCGGACCAGGGCCCCTCGGGGCGCTCGGCGGTGACCAGGAGGTTGCCCCCGGCACTGACATTGGTCGTGACGACGTGGAAGAGGCCGTCGTGGTGCCGGATCGTCGGGGCGTACACACCGCCGGAGGCCGGCGTCCCGTCCGGCAGCGCCAACTGGCCCGGCCGGTCCAGCACGTTGCCGAGCTGCCGCCAGTGCACCAGGTCGCGGCTGTGGAAGAGCGGGACGCCGGGGAAGTACTCGAAGCTGGAACAGACCAGGTAGTAGTCCTCCCCCACCCGGCACACGCTCGGGTCGGGGTGGAAGCCGGGGATGACCGGGTTGTCGTACGTCCGCATGTGCGTGCCCCTCCGCAGCCGTCGCCGAAAGTTTCGGCGAGGTCGGCGAACATTACGAGGCGCACTGTAAGGGCCTGTCCGGGGCCCGACAAGGCGGGTGGGCTACAGCTTCAGGCGGTACGGGAGCAGGCAGACCACGACGTCGGTGCGGGCCCGCAGGACGGTGGCGAGGAGCAGGCCGCGCTGGTTCTGGAGGATCTCGTAGCGGCGGTGCTTCGGCTCCACCTCGGGGATGAGGACGGCGACCTGACGACCGCCCTCCGCCGCCCGCAGCACGTAGTCGACGATCGGCTGCACCAGCGAGTGGTGCGGGCTGTTGACGATGTCGAGGCGCACTCCGGGGTTCCACCGCTCCCAGGCCTCCTCCAGCGCACGGGACCTGACCGGGTCGGCGTGCACGGCGACGGCGACCACCTCGTCGCCGAGGGCGAGGGCGGCGCCGAGGGCGTGCCGGGCGAGTTTGCTGACCTCGCCGATCGGCACGATCACCAGGCTGCCGGTGTGCCGGAGCGGGGGCTGCGGGGTGCGCCCGAGGCCCAGTTCCTGGCCCACGGCGGTGTAGTAGCGCTGGATGCGGGCGAACAGCAGCATCAGCAGCGGTACGGCGATCACGACCACCCAGGCACCGCCGAGGAACTTGGTGAACAGCAGGATGACCCCGGCGAGGGTGGTGAGCAGGGCACCGGTGCCGTTGATCAGCGCCCGGCGTTTCCAGCCGTGCGGGCGCCGGCTCGCCCAGTGCCGGACCAGACCGACCTGGCTGAGGGTGAAGCCGATGAAGACGCCGATGGCGAAGAGCGGCAGCAGCCGGTGGGTGTCGGCGTCGGTGGCGATCAGCAGCAGCGTGGCCAGCAGGGCGAGCGCCAGCACGCCGTAGCGGTAGACCGGGCGTTCGGCGCGCAGGCCGAAGAGGTGGGGCAGCCGGTGGTCGCGGGCGAGCAGGCTCATCAGCACCGGCAGCCCGCCGAAGCTGGTGTTGGCGGCCAGGCCCAGGACCAGGGTGACGACGAGGTTGGTGACGTAGTAGGGCCAGCCGGTGCCGTAGGCGCCCGCGGTGAGCTGGGCGAGGACGGTCACTCCGCCGCGCGGGGCCACATGGTCGCGGCGGATGAGGATCGCCAGGCCGATCAGCATGATCCCGAGCAGCCCTCCCAGCATCAGCTCGGTGCGCTGGGCGCGCTTGACGCTGGGGGGCCGGAAGGTCGGTACGGCGTTGGCGATGGCCTCCACGCCGGTCAGGGCCGAGCAGCCGGACGAGAACGCCTTGAGGATCACCAGCGCGCCCAGCGCCTCGGTCGCGTGCACGGGCTGGTCGGTGCCGACGACGGCGACCGGGTGCGAACGCAGCAGGCCGAGCAGGATCACGCCGAGGATCGCCACGATGAACAGGAGGGTCGGCAGCATCAGCACCCGGGCGCTCTCGGCGATGCCCCGCAGGTTCACGGCCGTCAGCAGGGCCAGGCCGACCAGGCAGACGAGCAGCTTGTCGTGGCCCAGGGACGGGAAGGCCGAGGCGAGCGCGTCGGCGCCGGCGGCGAGGCTGACGGCGACGGTGAGCACGTAGTCGACGACCAGGCTGGCGGCGGCGAGCAGGCTCGCGGTGCCGCCGAGATCCGTCTTGGCGACGGCGTAGGCGCCACCGCCGTCCGGGTGAACGGCGATGACCTGGCCGTACGAGACGACCAGCGCGGCGAGCAGAAAGGTGATCGCCAGGGTGATGGGCAGGGTGGCGGTGAGCGCCCCGGTGCCGGCGACCACCAGGGCCAGCACGATCGCCTCGGGACCGTAGGCCACCGAGCTGAGCGCGTCCAGGGAGAGCGCGGCCAGCCCTTCGAGGCTGGTCAGACCGTGTTTGTCGCCCTCGCCCGGGCGCAGCGGAACCCTAGGTCTCAGTTCACGACGTGCCAGGCCATACGCCATCGGGACCCCATCACGGCCGGTGGGACGGTCGGCAACAGTGTCCTCCGTACCCGGCCGGGCCGCCCCCGTGAGGAGCCCGGACGGGCCGGCCGGCGTGAGTGAGGGATGGCCGGCCCGCCCGGGAGTCTCTAGAGGAGCCCCTCCGCCAACGGGCCGAGGGAGAGCGCGGGCAGGAAGTTGAGCAGCGCCAGGATGAGCGCGGCTCCGGTGGCCAGGGCGACGAAGTTGACGCCGCGGGCCTGGAGGGTGCCGACGGTGACCACGCCGGGCTGCTGGCGGGCCAGTCGTCCGGCCAGGGCCAGCAGGAACACCATGGGCACATAACGGCCGACGAGCATCGCCGCCGTCATCAGCAGGTTGTGGAAGTCGGTGGCGCCGTTGAAGCCGGCCATCGCGCTGCCGTTGCTGTTGACGTTGGAGGTGTAGGCGTACACCAGCTCCGTCAGGCCGTGCGGCCCCGGGTTGCCCATGGACGACTGCCCGTCGCCGAGCGCGACCGCGAGGGCGGCGCAGCCGAGGACGGCGGTCGGGGCGACCAGCGCGTACAGCACCACGTACCGCATCTCCGGGAACCCGATCCGCTTGCGCAGGTACTCGGGGGTCCGGCCGACCATCAGTCCGCCTACGAAGACGGCGATCAGCACCGCCATGATCAGGCCGTACAGTCCGCTGCCGGTGCCGCCGGGCGCGATCTCGCCGAGCATCATGGCCGACAGGAGCACCCCGCCGCCGAGGCTGGAGAAGCTGTCGTACGACGCGTTCGCCGCGCCGTCGGCGGAGCCGGTGGCGGCGATACCGAAGAGAGTGGAGCCGGGGACGCCGAAACGCGTCTCGGTGCCCTCGTACGGTCCGCCGACGGCCTCGGTCACCGTGCCGGTGTGGGCGTTCTGGGCGAGGCTGCCGGCCGCCAGCAGCAGGCCGAAGAGGATGCCGACGACCGTGAGCAGGGTCCAGCTCTGCCGCAGGGAGCCGATCATGCGGCCGTAGGTGCGGACGAAGGCGGTCGGGATCAGCAGCATGAGCACGATCTCGATCGCGTTGGTGAACGCGGACGGGTTCTCGAAGGGGTGCGCGCTGTTGGCGTTGAAGATGCCGCCCCCGTCGCCCGACATCAGCTTTAGCGGCTCCCAGGAGCCGACCGGACCGCCGAGGACGGTCTGCTGGCCGCCCGCGACGGTGGTGACGGTGTGCGGGCTCATGAGGTTCTGCGGGACGCCGAGCGCGATCAGGATGATCCCGGAGACGATCGACAGGGGCAGCACGACCCGGAAGATCGTACGGATCAGGTCCACCCAGAAGTTGCCCAGCCGGTCGGTGTCCCGGCGGACCAGGCCGCGGATCAGGGCCAGCGCGGCGCAGATGCCGACGGCCGCCGAGGCGAACGCCTGCACGCCCAGGCCCGCCATGACCGCGAGGTGGCCGGTGGTGGACTCGCCCGCGTAGTTCTGCCAGCTGGTGTTGGTGGTGAAGCTGACCGCGGTGTGCAGCGCGAGCCGCCAGGGCATACCCGCGTGCCCGGTCGACCAGGGCAGCCCGCCCTGGAGGGTGAACAGCGCGAACAGCGCGGCGATGCTCACCAGGCTGAAGGCGAGGAGGGCGAACAGGTAGTGCCGCCAGTCCTGTTCGCGGTCCGGGTCGACGCCGCAGACCTTGTAGAGGGCCCGTTCGGCGCGGTGGTGCCGGCCGCCGTCGAGGGCGCGGGCCATGTAGTCGCCGAGCGGGACGTGCAGTCCTACGACGACGGCGAGGACGAGGGTGGCCTGAAGCCAGCCGTACATGGGGTCAGGCTCCCTTCTCGGGATGCGTGCGGTCGAGGGCCGCGTTCAACTGGACGACGTTCACGGCGGGTTCGCCGAGGATGCCGAGGGCCCGGCCGCTGGTGTACTTCTCGACCAGCTTGCGTACGGCCCCCTCGGTCATGCCGCGTTCGCGGGCGACGCGCGGCGTCTGGAGTTCGGCGTACGCCGGGCTGATCTGCGGGTCGAGGCCGCTGCCGCTCGCGGTGACCGCGTCGGCGGGGACCTTCGGACGGGCGGGGGCGTCACCACGGACGGGGGTGACGACGGCAGTGCCGTAGTCTTCGCCGGCCTGGGCGCACTCGACGGTCACGCCTTCGTAGGCGGCGACGAACGGCTTGGCGGGACAGGCCTGGTTCAGGCTCACGACCCGGGTCGCCGTCCCCGTCGTACCGCCCTCGCGGAACACACCGAGAACGGCGCCGACCCCGTCCGAGGTGCAGTACGGCCGGGAGCCGTCGACGTGCTCCAGTTCCCCGACCGCCTTGCTGCGGGCGCAGACCTGGGTCAGCAGGCTCTGCTTGCCGTCGGGGCCGAGGACGTCGACGGTCGACTCCGGGCCGAGGTTGCCGGCGGCGGAGGCCGAGGCGTCGTAGCCGGTACCGGCGTTGGAGGGGCGGGACTGGAAGTAGTACGGGATCGGGTCGCCCTTCTTGTCGAGGAAGGACTGGCCGATCAGGGAGGAGCGGCCCTGTGCGTTGTCCCGTAGGCCCGGGACCTGCGCGATCGCCGTCATGGCCAGGGGGTAGGCGAGGCCCAGCACCGCGGTGAGCACGATGACCACCCGGATCGCCGCCACATGGTGGCCGATCCAGGAGGGCATTCTGGAGAGGAAGGTCATGAGTCAGAGCCCCGGGATGAACTGGACGACGGCGAAGTCGATGAGCTTGATCGCGAGGAAGGGCAGGACGAGCCCGCCCACGCCGTAGATCCACAGGTTGCGGGTGAGCAGGGCGTCGGCGCTGCCGGGCCGGTAGCGGACGCCCCGCAGGGCCAGCGGGATCAGCGCGATGATGATGACCGCGTTGAAGATCACCGCGGACAGGATCGCGGAGGCGGGCGAGTGCAGCCGCATGATGTTGATCGCGTCGAGGGCGGGATAGACCCCGCCGAACATCGCCGGGAGGATCGCGAAGTACTTGGCGATGTCGTTGGCGATCGAGAACGCGGTCAACGCGCCCCTGGTGATCAGGAGTTGCTTGCCGATCTCGACGATGTCGATGATCTTCGTGGGGTCGGAGTCGAGGTCGACCATGTTGCCGGCCTCCTTCGCTGCCGACGTTCCCGTGTTCATCGCCACGCCGACGTCCGCCTGGGCCAGCGCGGGCGCGTCGTTGGTGCCGTCGCCGGTCATCGCGACCAGCTTGCCGCCCGCCTGCTCCTTCTTGATCAGGGCGAGCTTGTCCTCGGGGGTGGCCTCGGCGAGGAAGTCGTCGACGCCCGCCTCCTCCGCGATGACGCGGGCGGTGACCGGGTTGTCGCCGGTGATCATGACCGTGTGGATGCCCATCCGGCGCAGCTCGGTGAAGCGTTCCCGCAGGCCGGGCTTGACGACGTCCTTGAGGTGGATGACGCCGAGCATCCGGGCCGGGCCGTCGCCGGCGGCCTCGGCCACCGCGAGGGGGGTGCCGCCGGAGGCCGAGACCTGCTCGACGCAGGCTTCCAGGGCGACCGGTACCGTGCCGCCGTTCTCCGCGACCCAGGCGGCGACCGCGGTGGCCGCGCCCTTGCGCAGCCGTCGGCCGGACGGCAGGTCCACCCCGGACATCCGGGTCACGGCGGAGAAGGCGACCCACTCGGCGCCCTCGGGTTCGGTGGCCGCGACACCGAACTGTCCCTGCACGTACTCGACGATCGAGCGCCCCTCGGGCGTCTCGTCGGCCAGGCTCGACAGCAGCGCGGCCTCGGCGAGGTGGCGTCCCAGCACGGAACCGACCGGAAGCAGGGCGCTCGCCCGCCGGTTGCCGTAGGTGATGGTGCCGGTCTTGTCGAGGAGCAGCGTGTTGACGTCGCCCGCCGCCTCCACCGCGCGGCCCGACATGGCGAGCACATTGCGCTGCACCAGCCGGTCCATGCCGGCGATGCCGATCGCGGAGAGCAGTCCGCCGATGGTGGTCGGGATCAGGCAGACCAGCAGGGAGACCAGGACGATGCCGGTGACGCCGTCGGCGGTGAGCGCCTGGGTGTCGGGCGCGGCCGACATGAACTCCTTGGAGAAGATCGCCATCGGTTGCAGGGTGAGGACCGCGACCAGGAAGACGAAGGTCATCATCACGAGCAGCAGGTTGAGGGCGAGCTCGTTCGGGGTCTTCTGCCGGTTGGCGCCCTCGACCAGGGAGATCATCCGGTCCAGGAAGGACTCGCCGGGCTGCTGGGTGATCCGCACGACGATCTGGTCGGAGAGCACACGGGTGCCTCCGGTGACGGCGCAGCGGTCACCGCCCGACTCCCGGATGACCGGCGCGGACTCTCCGGTGATCGCCGACTCGTCGATGCTGGCCACGCCCTCGACGACGTCGCCGTCGCCGGGCACCAGCTCCCCCGCCTCGACGACCACGAGGTCACCGCGCCGCAACTCGTCGGCGCCGACGCGCTCTTCGGCGTACGGGCCGTCCGCCGGACCGGTGAGCCGGCGGGCGACGGTCTGACGGCGCATCCCGCGCAGGGTGTCGGCCTGGGCGCGGCCCCGGCTCTCGGCGACCGCCTCGGCCAGGTTGGCGAAGACGACGGTCAGCCACAGCCAGACGGTGATCAGCCAGCCGAACCCGGACGGGTGGGCGATCGCGAGCCCCGTGGTCAGGGCCGCACCGATCTCGGTGACGAACATGACCGGATTACGGGCCAGGGTCACCGGGTTCAGCTTGCGCAGGGCGGCCGGGAGGGCCCGCCACAGCTGCTGGGGGTCGAGCAGTCCGGCGCCTATCCGGCGGCCGGTTTCCGCGCCGGGTGGTCGTACCGTACCGGCGGGTTTCTCACGTACGGGTGCGGGCGCGGCCATCAGAAGCGCTCCGGCTTGATCAGGGCCACCACGAGGTAGGCCAGCAGACCGACCGCGACGATCAACCCGACGATGTTCTCGATCGTCACAGGGACCTCTTCTTCAAAAGCGTGCGTTACAGGGGGACTTGGGACGAGATGGCGCACCTCCGGGCGAGGGCCGGGCCGTCGCTCGCCCGGAGGTGGATCGGGGGGACGGGCCGGATTACAGGCCGACGTCCCGGCGGCGGATGTCCTCCAGGGACTCACGGCGGACCAGCAGCCGGGCGTGGCCGTCCCGGACCGCGGTGACCGGCGGACGGCCGACCAGGTTGTAGCCGGAGGCCATGGAGAGGTGGTACGCACCGGCCACCGGGACCGCGAGCAGGTCGCCCGGGCGCACGTCGGAGGGGAGTTCGACGTCGGCGGCCAGGATGTCCCCCGCCTCGCAGTGCCGCCCCACGACGGTCACCGGAGCCGTCGCCGCGCCGCTCGTGCGGCCGACGAGCCGGGGCGCGTACCGGACGCCGTACAGAGCGGGCCGCGGGTTGTCGCTCATCCCGCCGTCGACGGCTACGAACGTGTGGTCACCGGTCTTCTTGACGGCGAGGACACGGTAGACGGCGATCCCGGCCGGCCCCACGATCGCCCGGCCCGGCTCGATGATCAGGCGGGGCACCGGCAGCCCGGCCGTCGCGCACGCCTCCGTCAGCTCGGCGCGTACCTTACGGGCCAGGGCGGTGAGGTCGAGAGCCTCCTCGCCGGGCCGGTAGGCGATGCCGTGGCCGCCCCCGAGGTCCAGCTCGGGCAGCACCAGTCCGTGCTGCTCGTGCAGGCGGGCCATGAGGCCGACCATCCGGCGCACCGCGGCGAGGTACGGCTTGACGCTGGTGATCTGGGAGCCCAGGTGGCAGTGGAGTCCGGTGAGTTCCAGCTGCGGCTGGTCCAGTATCCGGGCGATGGCGTGCTGCGCGTACCCGTCGGCGATGGAGAGCCCGAACTTCTGGTCGTCCGTGCCGGTGCGGATCTTCTCGTGGCCGCCCGCGCTGATCCCGGGCACCACCCGCACCATCACCTTCTGGTGCCCGTCGGGCCCGACGGCGGCGGCCAGCCGGGCGATCTCCGACGGACTGTCGATCACGATCCGTCCCACGCCCAGCCGCAGCGCGGTCTCCAGGTCCCGCGGGGACTTGGCGTTGCCGTGCAGCACGATCCGCTCCGGCGGGAACCCGGTGGTGACCGCCAGTTCCAGCTCACCGGCCGAGCAGACGTCCAGGCCGAGGCCCTCCTCCTCGGTCCAGTGGACCATCGCCCGGCACAGGAACGCCTTGGCGGCGTACAGGACTTCGGCGTCCGGGAAGGCATGGCGGTAGGTGCGGCAGCGCTCGCGGACCTCGTCCTCGTCCAGGACGTAGACGGGGGTGCCGAAGCGGTCGGCGACCTCGGCGAGCGGCACACCACCCACGGCCAGGTCGCCGGGCCGGGGCTCGGTGGTGGAGGCGGGCCACACCGACAGATCGGCGGGCGTGGTGGTGACGACGGGTTCGTGCAGGGTGGTCATCGACCGCTCCCCTCTCAGGCGATTCATGGGATCCCGCAGGCGTTTCATGCGATCCGCAGGGACACGGCGACGCGTGTGAACGGCTGCACCGGCGCGGGTGCCGGCGCCGACAGCTGGGGATCGACCGTGACGATGGTGACGCCGAGCGGTGCGGTCAGGGCACGCAGCGCGGGCTCGGCGAGCCTGATCCAGGCCTGGTCGGGGCCGAGCGTGGCGGCGAGTCCGCGGGCGGAGGTGAATCCGACGGCGGTGCGCTCGCCCAGCGGAGTGCGGAACAGGCGGGCCGCACATCCCGCGGGTCCCGGCCGGACCGGTACGAACAGGGGTCCGGCCGGGGAACGATCGGAAGGCTCCGGATCGTCACCGCACAAGAGTTCTGGCATGGGATGCCTCCTGGTACAGGAAGGAGCTGGTGCCCCGGAAGCGGGGAGGCTGACGGGGGCTCGCCCAAGAAGCTATGCCCGCTCCCGGCGGTCCTCCGATGCCTCATGACGGGACGCTGACGGTGATCGCGGCGACGTTGACGGGACGCTGACGGAGGGGCCGTCGATGCTGGTCGCGGGTGTCAGAGGCGTGCCAAGAAGCGGCTGCGGGACTGGCCCGCGCCCGGCTCCGGGGAGTGTCATGGAGGCGGTCCGTCCCCGGGAGACGCCCGGGGTCCGCTGCGGAAGTACGGTGGATACATGTCCGGTTACGACAGCTGCCCATCCGGTCGGGTCGTCGTCGGTGTGAGCGGTTCGCTGGGCAGCGTCACGGCCCTGCGCCGCGCGGCCGCGGAGGCCCGGCGGCGGGAGGCCGAGCTGTGGCCGGTGCTGGCCTGGGAGCCGCCCGGCGGTGAGCTGGCCGCGCGCCGCTCCCCCACCCCGCCGGCGCTGGTCGAGGAGTGGCAGCGGCTGGCCCGGGAGCGGCTGCTGGTCGTGCTCGGCGACGTCTTCGGCGAGGCGGCACCGGCCGGCGTCCCGCTGCACGGTCTCGTCGTCCGCGCCACCCCGGGCCTGGCCTTGGTGGAGACGGCGGACCGGGACGACGACATCCTGGTCGTCGGCGCGGGCCGGCGCGGCTGGCACCGCACCTTCTCGGGCCGCGTCACCCGCTACTGCCTGACCCACGCGCACTGCCCGGTCCTCGCGATACCGCCGTCCCCGCTGGAGGACGCGCTGGCGTCGGCGCACCGCCGCAACAGCTGGCATCTTCCGATGACGGTACGGCAGTTGTCGTCCTGATCCGTGCGGACGTCAGCGCGGTGCACCAGACCCTACGACGCCAGCGGCGGACCAGGCCTCACGGCGACACCGCGGCACACCAGACCTCACGACGACACCACGGCGCACCAGACCTCACGACGACACCACGGCTGACCGTGCGTGTCTTACGACGTCACCGCGGCCGAGAGATCCGGCCGACCCGGTCTCCGCCCGGGTGCCGGCGGCAGGCTCAGCACCATCGTGAGCCCCCCGCCCGGCGTGTCCTCGGCCGTGAGAGTGCCGCCCATCGCCTCGGCGAACCCCCGGGCCACGGCCAGGCCGAGACCGACCCCGGCGCCGCGCGGCGAGTCGCCGTACCGCTGGAACGGCTCGAAGATGCGCTCCTTGGCCTCGTCCGGGACGCCCGGCCCACGGTCCACGACCCGCACCTCCACCCGGTCGGCGATGGAACTGGCCTTCACCAGCACGGGGGTGTCCGCGGGGCTGTACTTGACGGCGTTCTCGACCACGTTGGCCACGACCCGCTCCAGCAGCCCCTTGTCGACGTGGACCATGGGCAGCGTCTCCGGGATGTCCAGCTCGACGCTGTCCTCGGGGACCCCGCCGAGTGCCATCGGCACCACCTCGTCCAGGTCGGTCTCGCGCACGATGGGCGTGACGGTGCCGGTCTGCAGGCGCGACATGTCGAGCAGGTTGCCCACCAGGAGGTCCAGCCGGTCGGCGCCCGCCTCTATCGCCTCCAGGAGCTCCGCCCGGTCCTCCTCGGACCACTCCACGTCGTCCGAACGCAGCGACGACACCGAGGCCTTGATGCCGGCCAGCGGGGTGCGCAGATCGTGACTGACAGCGGCCAGCAGCGCCGTACGGATCCGGTTGCCCTCCGCCAGTTCCTTGGCCTGGTCCGCCTCCTGCCGGAGTCGCTGCCGGTCGAGCACGACGGCCGCCTGGGCGGCGAACGCGGCCAGCACGCGCCGGTCGGAGGCCGGCAGCACCCGTCCGGACAGGGCGAGCGTCATATGGTCGCCGACCGGCATGTCGACGTCCGCGTTCTCCGGTGTCCGGCAGGGCTGCGGCCCGACGCTGCCGGCGCAGGTCCACGGTGTCACGTCGTCCGCCCGCTCCAGCAGCGCCACCGACTCCATGCCGAAGGTCTCCCGCACCCGCTCCAGGAGCGCCTCCAGGCTGGTCTCGCCGCGCAGCACGTTGCCGGCGAGGAAGGAGAGGATCTCCGACTCGGCGCGCAGCCGGGTCGCCTGCTGGGTGCGCCGGGCCGCCAGATCCACCACCGACGCCACCGACACCGCGACCCCGACGAAGATCGCTATGGCGACGATGTTCTTGGGGTCGGCGATCGTGAGGGTGTGCACGGGCGGGGTGAAGAACCAGTTGAGCAGCAGGGATCCGACCGCCGCCGAGGCGAGCGCCGGGAACAGCCCGCCGAGCAGGGCCGCGGCGACCGTCAGGGCGAGGTACAGCAGCATGTCGTTGGCCAGGCCCACCTCCGGTGCGGCACCGGTCAGCAGCCAGGTCAGCAGGACCGGCCCGAGCACGCCGGTCAGCCAGCCCCAGATGATCCGGGACCGGCCGAGCCGCGCCGAACGCCCCAGCGGGAGCCGCCCCTTGCCGGCCTCGGCGTGCGTGATGAGGTGGACGTCGAGATCGGGCCCCGACTCCCGGGCGACCGTGGCGCCGACGCCCGGCCCGAAGACGTACTGCCAGCTCCTGCGCCGGGAGACGCCGAGGACGATCTGGGTGGCGTTGACCCCGCGCGCGAAGTCGAGCAGGGCGACCGGGACGTCTTCGCCGACGACATGGTGGAAGGTGCCGCCGAGGTCCTCGACGAGGGTGCGCTGGACGGCGAGTTCCTTCGGGGAGGCCGAGGTGAGCCCGTCGCTGCGCGATATGTAGACGGCCAGCACCTCGCCGCCGGCGCCCTTCTCGGCCAGCCGTGCGGCCCGCCGGATGAGGGTGCGCCCTTCCGGGCCGCCGGTCAGGCCGACCACGATCCGCTCCCGTGAGCCCCAGATCTTCGAGACCTGGTGCTCGCTGCGGTACTCGTTCAGGTACTCGTCGACCCGGTCCGCGACCCAGAGCAGGGCGAGTTCGCGCAGGGCCGTGAGGTTGCCGGGCCGGAAGTAGTTGGACAGGGCCGCGTCGACCTTGTCCGGCTGGTAGATGTTGCCGTGCGCCATCCGGCGGCGCAGGGCCTGCGGGGACATGTCGACCAGCTCGATCTGGTCGGCGCGGCGCACCACTTCGTCGGGGACGGTCTCCTGCTGCCGTACCCCGGTGATGGACTCCACGACGTCGCCGAGCGATTCCAGATGCTGGATGTTCACCGTGGAGACGACATCGATCCCGGCGGCCAGCAGTTCCTCGACGTCCTGCCAGCGCTTGGCGTTGCGGGAGCCGGGGATGTTGGTGTGCGGGAGTTCGTCGACGAGGGCGACCTGGGGGTGGCGCGCGAGCACGGCGTCGACGTCCATCTCCGTGAACACCGCGCCCCGGTACTCCAGTTCCCTGCGCGGGATCTCCTCCAGGCCGTGCAGCATGACCTCGGTGCGCGGCCGGTCGTGGTGCTCGACGAACGCGACCACGCAGTCGGTGCCGCGCTCGATCCTGCGGTGGGCCTCGGAGAGCATGGCGTAGGTCTTGCCCACGCCGGGTGCCGCGCCGAGGTAGATCCGAAGCCTGCCGCGTGCCATGTCATCCTTCGAAGCGGTAGCCCATGCCGGGCTCGGTGATCAGGTATCGGGGGTGGGACGGATCCGCCTCGAGCTTGCGACGGAGCTGGGCCATGTAGACCCGAAGGTAGTTGGTCTTGTTGCTCTGGGTGACCCCCCACACCTCGAGCAGCAGGTGCTTCTGCGTGACGAGCCGGCCGGGGTTGGTGACCAGGATCTCCAGCAGATGCCACTCGGTGGGGGTGAGCCGTACGTCGCGGCCGGCGCGTACGGCCTTCTTGGCGAGCAGGTCGATGGTGAAGTCGTCCGTCTCCACCAGGGTGGTCTCGGGGGCGAGCGGCACGTCCTCGGTACGACGGACCGCCGCCCGCAGCCGGGCGAGGAGTTCGTCCATGCTGAACGGCTTGGTGATGTAGTCGTCGGCGCCCGCGTCCAGCGCGGCGACCTTCTCGTCGGAGGCCTGCCGTGCCGACAGCACCAGGATCGGTACACGGGTCCAGCCGCGCAGCGCCTTGATGACGTCGACCCCGTCCATGTCGGGCAGTCCGAGGTCGAGCATCACCACGTCCGGCTGACGCGCGGCCGCCAGCCGGAGGGCCGTGGCGCCGTCGGGCGCCGCGTCCACTCCGTACTGGCGTGCCTGCATATTGATCACGAGTGCCCGTACGAGCTGGGGGTCGTCTTCCACGACCAGCACTCGGGTCATCAGTTGCCCTTGATCAGTTCCTTCAGCGCGATGTTGAGCTCGAGGACGTTCACCCGGGGCTCACCGATGAAGCCAAGGGTGCGGCCGTCGGTGTGGTCCTTCACCAGCTTCTCCACCTGGGCGGCGGAGAGGTGGTTCTTCGCCGCGACCCGGTGGACCTGGAGCTCGGCGTAGGCCGGGGAGATGTCCGGGTCCAGGCCGGAGCCCGAGGAGGTGACGGCGTCGGCCGGCACCTGGGCGGGCGTGACCGTGTAGCCGGGCACCGAGTTGTCCTTGACCACTGCGGCCTTGGCGTCCTTCACCTGCTGGATCAGCACCTTGTTGTCGGCGGCGAGGTTGGTCGCACCCGAAAGGATCAACGTGTACTTGGTGTTGATGCTGTTGCTGCCGAGCCCGTTGGCCGGGCGGCCCTGGAACCACTGCAGGGCCGCGTCCGGGGTCTCCTGACCCTTCTTCAGCGGCAGGTTGTACGACTGCCCGATCAGGGACGAGCCGACGACCTTGCCGTCCGCCTTGAC
Source organism: Streptomyces sp. NPDC007157 (assembly GCF_040634235.1). NCBI lineage: Bacteria > Bacillati > Actinomycetota > Actinomycetes > Kitasatosporales > Streptomycetaceae > Streptomyces > Streptomyces sp. NPDC007157. The sequence continues at coordinate 14,125 of NZ_JBEYFE010000029.1, read as the reverse complement.
CTCGGAGCCGTTCGCCTTGCTGCTGAACGCGGCCTGGGCGATGCCGGTGACGACCAGCGGGTAGATCACGCCCGTCACCAGGGTCAGCACGAGGAGGGCGCGCAGGCCCGCCCAGAGCAACCGGGCTGTGTTGCTTACGGAGTTGTTCATGGCCTTCAGCCGATTCCGGGGATGAGGGAGATGAGCAGGTCGATGATCTTGATGCCGATGAAGGGCGCGATCAGGCCGCCGAGGCCGTAGATCCCGAGGTTGCGGCGGAGCATCTTGTCGGCGCTGACCGGCTTGTACTGGACGCCTCGCAGCGAGAGCGGGACCAGCGCGATGATGATCAGCGCGTTGAAGATGACCGCGGACAGGATCGCGGAGCTGGGCGAGGACAGGTCCATGATGTTGAGCTTGTCCAGGCCCGGGTAGACCACGGCGAACATGGCCGGGATGATCGCGAAGTACTTCGCGACGTCGTTGGCGATGGAGAACGTGGTCAGCGCACCGCGCGTGATCAGCAGCTGCTTGCCGATCTCGACGATCTCGATGAGCTTGGTCGGGTTGGAGTCGAGGTCGACCATGTTGCCGGCCTCCTTCGCGGCCGACGTACCCGTGTTCATCGCCACGCCGACGTCCGCCTGCGCGAGCGCCGGCGCGTCGTTGGTGCCGTCACCGGTCATCGCGACCAGCTTGCCGCCCGCCTGCTCCCGCTTGATGAGGGCCATCTTGTCCTCGGGAGTGGCCTCGGCGAGGAAGTCGTCGACACCCGCCTCGTCGGCGATCGCCTTGGCGGTCAGCGGGTTGTCACCCGTGATCATGACGGTCTTGATGCCCATGCGGCGCAGTTCCTCGAACCGCTCGCGCATGCCGTCCTTGACGACGTCCTTGAGGTGGATGACGCCCAGGATGCGGGCGCCCTCGGCGTCCTCGACCGCGACCAGGAGCGGGGTGCCGCCGGCCTCGGAGATGCGGTTGGCGAGCGTGTCGGCGTCCTCGGCGACGGTGCCGCCCTGCTCGCGGACCCAGGCGATGACCGAACCGGCCGCGCCCTTGCGGATCTTCCTGCCGTCGACGTCCACACCCGACATCCGGGTCTGGGCGGTGAAGGCGATCCACTCGGCCTGCGCCAGCTCGCCCTGGTGCCGCTCGCGCAGCCCGTACTTCTCCTTCGCCAGGACGACGATGGAGCGGCCCTCGGGGGTCTCGTCGGCCAGCGACGACAGCTGGGCCGCGTCGGCCACCTCGGCCTCGGTGGCCCCGCGCACCGGCAGGAACTCGGAGGCCTGGCGGTTGCCGAGGGTGATGGTGCCGGTCTTGTCGAGCAGCAGGGTGGAGACGTCACCGGCGGCCTCGACCGCGCGGCCGGACATGGCGAGCACGTTGCGCTGCACCAGCCGGTCCATGCCGGCGATGCCGATCGCGGAGAGCAGCGCGCCGATGGTGGTCGGGATGAGACAGACCAGCAGGGCGACCAGCACGACCATCGTCAGGTGGGTGCCCGCGTAGTCCGCGAAGGGCGGAAGGGTGGCGACGGCCAGCAGGAAGACGATCGTCAGCGAGGCGAGCAGGATGTTCAGCGCGATCTCGTTCGGCGTCTTCTGCCGGGCCGCGCCCTCGACGAGGCTGATCATCCGGTCGATGAAGGTCTCGCCCGGCTTCGTCGTGATCTTGATGACGATCCGGTCGGACAGCACCTTGGTACCGCCCGTGACCGCGGACCGGTCACCGCCGGACTCGCGGATGACCGGGGCCGACTCACCGGTGATCGCCGACTCGTCGACCGACGCGACACCCTCGATGACGTCACCGTCACCCGGGATGATGTCGCCGGCCTCGCAGACCACCAGGTCACCGATCTTGAGCTCGGTGCCGGGCACCTGCTCCTCGGTGTCACCGACCAGTCGCCGGGCGACGGTGTCGGTCTTGGCCTTGCGCAGGGTGTCGGCCTGGGCCTTGCCACGGCCCTCGGCGACCGCCTCCGCGAGGTTGGCGAAGATCACGGTCAGCCAGAGCCACGCGCTGATGGTCCAGCCGAACCAGTCGCCCGGGTCCTTGAAGGAGAAGACCGTGGTCAGGATCGAGCCGACCCACACCACGAACATCACGGGCGACTTGATCATGACCCGCGGGTCGAGCTTGCGGCAGGCCTCGGGGAGGGACCTGATCAGCTGCTTGGGGTCGAACAGGCCCGCGCCGACGCGGCCTTCGGCGGGCTTGTGCCCGGTCGGCGCGTCCTGGTGGGGCGCAAGGGTGGGTGTGGACATGCTGTCCTCGTGGGCTTCCGTTCGGGTGGTCACGACGCCAGCCCCTCGGCCAGCGGGCCCAGCGCCAGGGCCGGGAAGTAGGTCAGACCGGTGATGATCAGGATCGCGCCGACGAGCAGGCCGGTGAAGAGCGGCTTCTCGGTGCGCAGGGTGCCGGCGGTGGCCGGGACGGGCCGTTGCTCGGCGAGCGAGCCGGCCAGCGCCAGCACGAACACCATCGGCAGGAAGCGGCCGAACAGCATCGCGAGTCCGGTCATGGTGTTGAACCAGTCGGTGTTCGCGTTCAGGCCGGCGAAGGCCGAGCCGTTGTTGTTGGCCGCCGAGGTGAAGGCGTACAGCACCTCGGAGAAGCCGTGCGCTCCCGGGTTGAGCATGGAGTGCGGCGGGGTCGGCAGGGCCATGGAGGCCGCGGCGAACACGAGCGCCAGCGCCGGGGTGATCAGGATGTAGATCGCCGACAGCTTGATCTCGCGGGCGCCGATCTTCTTGCCCAGGTACTCGGGCGTGCGGCCGACCATCAGACCGGCGATGAACACCGCGATGATCGCCATGATCAGGATGCCGTAGAGGCCGGAGCCGGTACCACCGGGGGCGATCTCGCCCAGCATCATGCTGAGCAGGGTGATGCCGCCGCCCAGACCGGTGAACGAGGAGTGGAAGGAGTTCACCGCGCCCGTCGAGGTGAGCGTGGTCGCCACCGCGAAGATCGACGAGCCGCCGACGCCGAAGCGGACCTCCTTGCCCTCGTAGGCACCGCCCGCGAGCTGGAGCGCCGGACCGTGGTGGGTGAACTCGGTCCACATCATCAGCGCGGTGAAGCCGAGCCAGATGGTGCCCATGGTGGCGAGGATCGCGTAACCCTGCCGCACCGAGCCGACCATCACACCGAAGGTGCGGGTCAGCGCGAACGGGATCAGCAGGATCAGGAAGATCTCGAAGAGGTTGGTGAAGGGCGTCGGGTTCTCGAAGGGGTGGGCGGAGTTGGCGTTGAAGTAGCCACCACCGTTGGTACCGATCTCCTTGATGGCCTCCTGGGAGGCGACCGCGCCGCCGTTCCACTGCTGCGAGCCGCCCATGAACTGGCCGACCTCGTGGATGCCGGAGAAGTTCTGGATGGCACCACAGGCGACCAGGATCACCGCGGCGACCACGGCGACCGGCACCAGGATCCGGACGGTGCCGCGCACCAGGTCGGACCAGAAGTTGCCGATCTCACCGGTGCGCGAGCGCGCGAACCCGCGCACCAGCGCCACGGCGACGGCGATGCCGACGGCCGCGGAGACGAAGTTCTGCACGGCCAGACCGGCGGTCTGCACGACGTGACCCATGGTCTGCTCGCCGTAGTACGACTGCCAGTTCGTGTTGGTCACGAAGGAGACGGCCGTGTTGAACGACTGCGCCGGGTTGACCGAGGAGAAGCCGAGCGAGCCGGGCAGGATGCCCTGGAGCCGCTGCAGCAGGTAGAGGAAGAGGACGCCGACCACGGAGAAGGCGAGGACACCGCGCAGATAGGCGGGCCAGCGCATCTCGGTGTCGGGGTTGGCGCCGATGCCCTTGTAGATCCACTTCTCGACGCGCCAGTGCTTGTCGGAGGAGTAGACCGTGGCCATGTAGTTGCCGAAGGGGACGTAGCAGAGCGCCAGCGCGCCTATGAGCGCGGCGAGCTGGAGCACGGCGGCGGTTACGGGACCCATGTCTGTCTCAGAACCTCTCCGGGAAGATCAGGGCGAGGACGAGATAGCCCAGCAGGGCGACGGCCACGACGAGGCCGACGATGTTCTCGGCGGTCACAGCTTGGTCACCCCCTTGGCGACGAGGGCCACCAGCGCGAAACCCGCGAGCACGGTGACGACGAAGGCCAGATCGGCCATCGTGAACTCCTGGATGAGGTTCGGAACGGACTCGGACGGTTAGAGGAAAGCGTCTTTCTGGCCGGATTCGGCCACCGTTGACGGGTCCCATACGGCAGTGTTCACGCCTTTGACGGGACTCTTACGCCCGCTCGACCAACCTGCGACCGGAAGCCGCCGTTCGGCCGCAGAAACCCCCTGAACAGGGGGAACGCAGGCCTCAGGCGCAGCAGACGCGGCACGGCAGCGCGAGCTGCGGACACGGCGGAACGGCGTCAGGACGGACGTCGAGGCGGGCGTCAGGGGTAGACGTCGGGGCAGGCGTCAGGACGGACGTCGGGGCAGATGTCAGGGGCAGACGTCAGAGCAGACCTCAGGACAGACGTCAGGAGAGGCGGAACCGCAGCCGGCAGATCACCGCGTCGGTCTCCCGGCGCACGGCGTGCGCGACGACGGCGCCCCGCTGGTTCTGCAGCAGCCGCTGCCACAGCCGCTCGGGCTCGGTCTCCGGGATCAGCACGGTCACCTGGGTGGCCGGCTCAGCCGCGGTCACCTCACGGACGTAGGCGGCGATGGGACGGCCCAGCGTGCGCCGCGCGCAGTTCAGCCGGACCAGCGGCACCCCGGGGTCCCACTCGGCCCAGGCGCGCTCCAGGGCGTGCAGCTGGGCCCGGTCCTCCGGGTCGGGATGGCAGACGGTCACCGCCCGGACCTCGTCGCCGAGGGAGGCGGCCGCGGACAGCGCCTGGGAGGTGAGCCGGGACAGGGACGACACCGGCACGATCACGACCGAGCGCTCGCGGTACGGCGCCTGCGGGATCCGCCCGAGCCCGAGCCGCTCCCCGATCCGCCGGTAGGCGCGATGCACGGCCCCGAAGGCGGCGACGAGCAGCGGCAGCATCACGACGACGAGCCAGGCGCCCTCGGCGAACTTGCTGGCGGTGACGACGACGGTCGCGGCCCCGGTCAGGACCGCCCCGAAGCCGTTGAGCAGGGCCTTCCCCCGCCAGCCGGGCCCGCGCTCCAGTCTCCAGTGCTTCACCATGCCCACCTGGGCGATCGTGAAGCCGACGAAGACACCGATGGCGAACAGCGGCACCAGCGTGTTGGTGTCGCCGCCGGAGAACACCAGCAGCGCCGCCGAGACCAGGGCCAGGGCGAGCACCCCGTGCCGGTGCACCTGCCGGTCGGCCTTGAGCGCGAAGACATGCGGCAGGTAGTTGTCCCGGGCGAGCAGCTTGAGCAGCACCGGAAGCCCGCCGAACGACGTGTTGGCGGACAACGCCAGCAGGATCATCGTGGCGAACTGGATGACGTAGAAGCCCCAGTTGTGACCGAGCGAGGCATCGGCGAGCTGCGCGAGGACGGTCACGCCCGCGACCGGCTGGAGGTGGAACCGGGAGATCAGCACCGACAGCCCGATCAGCATCACGCCGAGCACGGCGCCGAGGGCGATCTCCGCGTGCTGGGCCCGCCTGACGCGCGGCGCCCGGAAGGAGGGCACGGCGTTGGCGATGGCCTCGACACCGGTGAGCGCGGCACAACCGGAGGCGAAAGCTTTCAGCAGGAGCAGGGCGCCGACGCCGGAGGCGTTGTCGGCGAGCACCGAGGCATGTCCGGCGGCGGTGGCGGTGCTGGCCGGTGCGGACCGGAAGAGCCCCACGACGATCAGCACGAAGATGGACCCCACGAACACCACGGTCGGCACGATGAACGCCTTGGCCGACTCCACGATGCCCCGCAGGTTCACACCGGTGATCAGCACCAGCACGGCCAGACAGATCCACAGCCGGTCCGGGTAGAGCGACGGGAAGGCGGAGGTGAGGGCGGCGACACCGGCGGTCACGGCGACGGCGACGTTGAGGACGTAGTCGAGCACCAGGGACGCGGCGGCCACGAGACTGGTGCGGGCACCGAGATGCGTCCTGGCCACGGCGTACGACCCTCCCCCGTCCGGGAAGGCCGCGATGACCTGCCGGTACGAGGCGACGAGCACCGCCAGCAGAGCCGCGATGGCGAGGGTGACCGGCAGCGTGAAGCCGAGCCCGTGCGCACCGGCGGCGGCCAGCACGAGCACGATGGCCTCCGGTCCGTACGCCACCGACGCCATGGCGTCCAGCGACAGCGCGGCGAGGCCGGTGACGGCGGTGAGCCGGTGCCGCTCGTCGGTATCGGGCGGCTCCTCACCGGCGGGCACGGCGCCCGGTTCGGCGGTCAGTACGGACATGGGAGGGTGCTCCTTAACGAACGGGATATGCCTTCGCGCGCGGTAGTACCGCGCGCGATTCGACTAGGTTCTGTCCCGTCCCGGCCAGGTCCGCCAATCCCTTGCGCCTTCTTCGCGCGGGAGGGCCCGACTTTGACGCGCCCTTGACGTCAGGCCCCCGTAAGGGGCGCGGGGCTGGGCCGATGTGCGGCTGCCGCCGCGTGGGCGCGCCAAGCCTCCGCAGCGACCCACGACCCGTCAGAATCCCATCAAGGACATGCCGGACCTACTGACGCGGCGCTCCCCCACTCCCTACCTTCGCCCCATGCATCCCGGCGCCAAAGCCACCCTCGCCGAGGACCACCGCTGGTCCAAGGACGTCTACGCGTCGGCCCGTTGCGCCGGCGCCCTCCTCGCCCTGCTCCTCCTGATCGACTGGGGGTCGGGGACGGTCACCTGGTGGCGCGGCACCCTCTGGACCACCCTCGCCCTGCTCCTCTTCGTCGCTCTGTGCCCCGCCAGGGTCCGCGCCGGCGACGGCTGGCTCACCTCCCGCCGGCTGCTGCGCACCCGCAGGGTCCGCACGGACCTCCTGGTCTCCGTCCGCTGCCTCGACGGCATCTCTCCCCGGCTGCTGCTGCGGGACTCGTTCGGCGACCGACTGCGCATCGACCCACAGGTCCTGATCGACAACCCGAGGCTGTGGCGTCACGTCGACGCAGGCGCCCGCAAGTCGGCCGCGGCCGGCACCCTGCTGTGCGGCGCGACCGCGCTGAGCCGCCTCGCCGAACGCGTCGAACACGAGGACGCCCTCGGGGTCTTCAAGGCCTCGGGGCTCGACTGACCCCGGTCAGCCCTCGCGTACCGGCCCCGCCGTGTCCAGCGCGGCCCCGGTCTGGTCGGCCAGTGTCACCGCGACCAGCCGGGCCTGCCGCGGCGGCACCGGACCCGGGCCGGGCGTGAGCATGAACCGGCCGAGGTAGTGCCCGTTGCCGTACGCGCGCAGCTCGATCTCGCCCTCCGGCCAGCCGCGCCATCCCAGGTCCCAGGGCCGCCGTCCGACGGTGATCCCGCCGTCATTGGCCAGCCGGGCCGGCCGGCCCAGCAGGGTGCCGTACTCGAAGCGGCAGCCGGACAGGCCGAGCAGGCCGGTCAGTTCGCCGCGCACGTGGTCGACGACGGCGTCGGCGGACTTGGCGGACCGGACCAGGTCGGCGGTGGTGTGGATGCGGGCGAGGTAGCCCTCGTCGGTCACCGTGACGACCTCCAGCCTGCGTGCGTAGGCAGCGAGCCGGGCCACGATCAGACCGACGGCGAGCAGCAGCACGGCTGTCTCGATGTCGGCGGTGGCGCCGATGTCGAACGTCTCGTACGGCCTGGTCAGGAAGAAGTCGAACCAGGCCGCCGCCGAGAGCGCCGCCACCGCTCCGGCGAGACGGCTGCCCAGCGCGGCCACGGCGACCACCGCCACGACCAGGACCAGCGCGGCGTTGGTGTGGGACAGACCGGTGCGGAAGGGGACCAGGACGAGGGCCACCAGGAAGGGGAGGGCAAGGCCCGCGGCGAGCGCGGCCCCGTCCCTGGTGGGCAGGGGCCACCTGAGGGTCGTGTGTCCCGCGTCGGCGGGTGTGCTGCTCATGAGGCACCTCCTACGCGTTGCGGTGTCAGGGAGGGTTGGGTCCGGTCGGCCAGGGGCAGCGAGACGACCATGGTCAGTCCGCCGCCCGGAGTGTCCTCCGGGGTCAGGGTGCCGTCCATCGCCTCGGTGAGCCCGCGGGCGAGGGCGAGGCCGAGGCCGAGGCCGGTGGTGTTGTCGGTGTCGCCGAGCCGCTGGAAGGGCTCGAAGAGGCGATCGCGGCCGCCCGCGGGCAGGCCGGGGCCCCGGTCGATGATCCGGAGTTCGGCGCGCCCGGCCAGCGCACTCGCCGTCACCAGCACCCGCTTGCCGGGCGGGCTGTAGCGGGCCGCGTTGCCGACCAGGTTGGCGATCACACGCTCCAGCAGCGGCGGGTCGGCCAGCAGCGGTGGCATGTTCTCCGGCTCGCCGTGCACGTCGACCGTCGGCGTGTCCGCGAGGGCCGCCGGGAGCACCTCCTCCAGGGCGGTGGCCCGGAGGTTGAGGGTGAGGACGCCGGCCTCCAGGCGGCTGAGGTCGAGGAGGTTGTCGATCAGCCGGCTCAGCCGGGCCATGGACTCCTCGGCGGTGGCGAGGAGTTCGTCCCGGTCCTCCGGGGAGAACTCCACCTCGCGGCTGCGCAGCGAGGTGACCGCCGCCCAGCCGGCCGCCAGCGGGGTGCGCAGGTCGTGGCCGACGGCCCGCAGCAGCGCGGTCCGCATCCGGTCGGCGGCGCGTACCGGTTCGACCTCGGCCGCGGCCTGCGCGAGCCGGGCCCTCTCCACCGCCGAGCCGACGTGCGCGGCGAAGGCGCCGAGCACCCGCCGCTCGGAGGCGGAGGGGGTACGACCGCGCAGGACCAGGTAGTTGCCGGGGCCGGCCGGCACGGTGGTGACGTCGGCGCCGTCGGGCGGCTCGTCGACGAGCACGGCGGAATCCATGCCGAAGGTCTCGCGGGTGCGTTCCAGCAGGGCCGGGATGGTCTGGCCGCCGCGCACGATGCTCCCGGCCAGCGACGACATGGTCTCCGCCTCCGCGGCGGCCCGCGCCGCGCGCCTGGACAGGCGCAGCGAGCGGTCCACGACCCCGGCGACGGTGGCGGCCACGACCGCGAACACCCCGAGCGCCAGCAGGGCGTTGGGATCGTTGAGGGTGAACTGGCCGACGGGCGGTATGAACCAGTAGTTGAGCAGCAGGGACGCGGTGACGGAGGCGATCACGGCGGAGGTGACCCCGCCTATGCAGGCCACACCGACCACCGCGAGCAGGAAGAGCAGGGCCTCGCTGGTCAGGTTGACGGTGCCGCGGACCTGGGCGAGGGCGACGGTCAGCAGCACCGGGAGCACCAGCCCCGCCACCGGTCCCGCGATCAGCCGGCGGGGGGAGAGGGTACGGCGCCGGGAGGGCAGCAGCGTGCCGCGGCCGGCGCGCTCATGGGTGACCCGGTGGACGTCGATGTCACCGGAGAGCGCGGTGACGATCTCCCCCGTTCCCGGACCGGTGAGGAACCGTTCGAGGCGGCCCCGGCGGCTGGTGCCGAGGACGAGCTGGGTGGCGTTCTCGGCGCGGGCGAACTCGACCAGGGCGGCGGCCACGTCGTCGCCGACCACCGAGTGGTAACTGCCGCCGAGGTCCTCGACCAGTCGGCGCTGCCGGGCCAGCGAGGCGTGCGAGACGCCGGCGGCCAGTCCGTCGCTGCGGGCCACGTGCACGGCGAGCAGGTCGCCGCCCGCCGACCGGTCGGCGATGCGGGCGGCCCGTCGTACCAGCGTGTCGCCCTCCGGACCGCCGGTCAGCGCGACCACCACTCGCTCCCGGGTCTCCCACACCCCGCCGATGGCGTGCTCGGCGCGGTACGACTGGAGCGCCTCGTCGACACGGTCGGCGACCCAGAGGAGGGCCAGCTGGCGCAGTGCGGTGAGGTTGCCCGGGCGGAAGTAGTTGGCGAGGGCCGCGTCGACCTTCTCGGGGGCGTAGATGTTGCCGTGCGCCATGCGACGGCGCAGACCCTCCGGCGGGATGTCCACGAACTCGATCTGCTCGGCCCGCCGGACGACCTCGTCGGGCACCGTCTCGTGCTGCGGCACCCCGGTGATCTTCTCGACGACGTCCTTGAGTGATTCCAGGTGCTGGATGTTGACGGCGGTGATCACGTCTATGCCGGCCGCGAGCAGGTCCTCGACGTCCTGCCAGCGTTTGGGGTGCCGGCCGCCGCCCGGGATGTTGGTGTGGGCGAACTCGTCGACGATCGCCACCTTCGGGCGGCGCGCCAGCACGGCCGCGACGTCCATCTCCTCGAACTCGCCGCCCCGGTAGTCGCAGCGCAGGCGTGCCACGACCTCCAGGCCGTCGACCATGGCCTCGGTCCGGGGGCGCCCGTGGAACTCCACGAACCCCACCGCCACGTCCGCGCCCCGGGACGCGCGGCGCCGAGCCTCGTCGAGCATGCGGTAGGTCTTGCCGACCCCTGGGGCGGCACCGAGGTAGACCTTGAGTCGTCCGCGCGGTACGTCGTTCATCACCTCAAAGACAAGCGCGCCGCAAGGCCTGGCGAGCGGCGTCTTGACGCGTCTCTGGCGCCACTGACGAGGACGTTGACACTGTCTTGACGGACCTTGGCCGGATAGGGTGAACGCGGTGTGCCGGGAAGTCTGGTCGGCGGGGAGTCAACGTGGCTCCTGTACAGCCCCAGGGGGACGGCATGCGCAGTGTGGGTACGGTTCTTTCACTCGTGGTACTGGCCACGGTGGTGGCGACCTTCGCCCGCCGATGGCGGATTCCCGCCCCCTCCCTCCTCGTCGTCGCGGGCCTCGCGGTGGCCCTGCTGCCGGGCACCCCGGAGATCCGGATCAGCCCGGAGGTCATCGGTCTCGTCGTCCTCCCGCCGCTGCTCTACGCCAGCGCCGAGGAACTCTCCTGGCGTGAGCTGCGCGCGGTCTGGAAGCCGGTCGGGGTGCTCGCGGTCGGCCTGGTGCTGGCCTCGGCGGCGGCCGTCGGTGCCGTCGCCTCGCTGGTCACCCCGCTGTCCTGGCAGATGGCGCTGGTCCTGGGCGCGATCCTGGCCAGCACCGACCCGGTCGCGGTGACCGCGCTCGGCCGCCGGCTCGCGCTGCCGCCGAAGGTGCAGATGCTGGTCCAGGCCGAGAGCCTCTTCAACGACGCGACCTCCCTGGTTCTCTACCGGGTCGCGGTGAGCGTCGCGGTGGCCTCGGCGGCGGCGAACTGGGGGGCCGCGGGAGGCGAGTTCCTGCTGCTCGCGGGCGGCGGCACCCTGATCGGCGCCGTCGTCGCCGGTGTCGTCGCGGTGATCAGGCGGCGCACCGAGGACCCGGTCCTGGAGACGGTGATATCGCTGGTCACGCCGTACGCCGCGTACGTCCTCGCGGAGGCGGCCCACACCTCCGGTGTCACCTCCGTGGTGGTCGCGGGGGTCGTCCTGGGCGGCCGCGGCGACCGGCTCACCAACGCCCGCATAAGGCTGCAGCTGCACGCCGTCTACGGCACGGTGGTCTTCCTGCTGGAGAGCGTGGTGTTCAGCCTGATAGGGCTGGCGCTGCCCGCCCAGGTACGGGCACTGTCCGACGGCGACCGGGCGTGGCCGCTGTACGCGCTGGCGGTGGCCGGCACGCTGATCGCGGTACGGCTGCTGTGGCTGGCGCCGCTGTCCGCGGTGGTGCAGCGCAAGGGCGGCATCCAGCGGCCGAACTGGCGGGTGCCGGTGGTGCTGACCTGGGCCGGCACCCGGGGCGTGGTGCCGCTGGCGGCCGCGCTGTCGATCCCGGTGACGGCGCAGGACGGCTCGGCGCTGACCGAGCGCCCGCTGGTCCTGGTCCTGACCACCTCGGTCGTCGTGGTCACCCTCGTCGTGCAGGGCTTCTCCCTGGCCTCCGTCGTACGCCGGTCCGGCATAGCCCTGGAGCCCGACCACACCGAGCGCGAGGAGGCCGCCGCCCGCTGCCGGCTGGCCGACGCGGGCATCCGGCGCCTGGAGGAACTGTCCGAGCTGGAGGCCGTGCCCGAGGTGGTCCTCGACCGGCTCCGGCGCGGCCTCAACGCCCGCCTCGACGACGCCCGCGACCGGCTGACCGACAGCACGGTCGAGTCGGCCGACCTGGTCTACCGGCAGCTGCGCCGCGACCTGATAGCGGTGGAGGCCGCGGAGCTGCGGCGGCTGTACGACGAGCACACGATCAGCGACACGACCCGAAGACGGCTCCAGCGGTCCCTGGACCTGGAGGAGGCTCGGCTGGCGGACGCGTGACGTCCCGTCACCGGAACTCCGCCAGCCGGGGCCGCAGCCCCAGTCCGGTCAGCCCAACGGCCAGCAGCAACAGCACGCAGGCCCAGGGAAGCCGGCCGGTCAGCTCGGCGCGGCCCGCCGCCACGGACGAGGTGAAGTGGGCGCGGTTGATGTCGGTCACCTGGTCCAGTGCGGTCATCCACGCGCCGAAGTGCGCGTTGGACGTGCCCGTCTCCCAGCCCATGCAGAACTCCACCGCCTGACGTTCCTCGCCGGCGGCGAGCAGTGCGCGGATCCTCCGGTCGTCGCGCTCGTAGACGGCGTAGGCGTCGACCGTCTTCTCGGCCGCGGCCCGCTCCCCGGGGAAGGTGATGTTGTCCAGCTCGCGCCGGAACTCGCCGGTGAAGCGCAGGTCGGTGGCGTCGGCGCGGTAGTCCTGCCAGGTGGACGCGAGTCGGGCGTCGTACGTCGACAGTGTGGCGCCCTCGATGCCGTACAGCTCCTGGGACTTGGTGAGGAAGGAGTCCGCGTACCGGGTGCGGCGCTGCGGGTCGAGGAGGTAGCGGCTCTCGTCGGCGTTGGCGTCGTAGGCGATCGCGCGGGCCCGGGAGAGGGCGACGACGGAGTCGAAGGCGTCGTGCCGGGCCACCTTCAGATGCGTGGCCGAGGAGGAGAGGAGTTGGGTGCCGAGGACGACGGCGGCCAGGGCGCACGCGGTGGCGGCCAGCAGGGCGGGGTTGAGGTTCCGGCGGAAGCGGCGGGCCAGGTACCACTGCACGATGCCGAGGACGGCGAGGAGCAGCAGACCGAGGGCGAGAACCGCGACGAGTTGGGCGGAGAGCACCGAACGGGCCGCCGCGTAGTGGGAGTCGAAGGCCGCGTTGTTGGAGGAGACCAGCCTGCGCGCGTCCGGCAGGAGGCTGTCGCGCAGCAGGTCGGTGGCGTCGCGGTAGTCGGTGACCGCGTCCGGTTTGCCGCCGGCCCGGCGGTCGTTCTCCAGGGCCCGGCCGATGAGTTCCTGGTACTCGGCGAAGTCGTCGGTGACCGACTCGACGGTCTTCTCGTCGGTCCGGTCCCCCTGGGCGGCGGCCGCGAGGGTGCGCAGGTCGTGCCCGATCTCGCGGCGGGCGTCGCCGTACAGGGTGACGGCCTTGGCGTGCGGGGTGGCCAGCCCGCCGGTCCCGCCGTTCCCGCTGGACAGCAGGATGTTGGCGGCCTGGGCGTCCATGTCGTTGAGGGCCAGGTCGAGGCCGGCCGCGCTGGTGGTGCGGGGGGCGTCACGGTCGGCCACGGCGTCCCAGGTGCCGTTCGCGGCCAGTCCGGCGACGAGGAGCAGGATCCCCAGGGCGACGGCGAGCAGGACCGTGGCCGCGCGCAGAAGGCGCAGCCGGGCCGGCACGGTCGACCGGAAACGGCGGCGCAGAGCGGCCCGCGCGGCCACGCTCCGCCGGCCCGGGTGCCGCTTCCGCGGCTCCCGGGCCGGTACGGGCGGCGGGACGACCATGGCCTGCCGTGGCTCTTCGACAGCCTCCTTCGGAGGTCTGTGTGCTGTGCCGGCCGTGATGGTCACGGTCCCCTCCCAGGTACCCGCCATGGACGGTCGCCCGTCCCCCGTGCCGATGAGTCTGCGACCGGATCCGATGGGGAACGGGCGGCCTTGATGCGCTCCTGACGACCCTTGAGGCGGGTTTGACGGGACCTTGACGGCGTACTCACGGGGCCCGTACGAGATCCGCAAATTCCGTGCTGAAAAGGCAAGTTCGGCACTCACCGAGGGATAGATTCACGGTCGGCCGGCCGAGGAGGCAGCGGGCGTCAGCGGCCTCACGGCCCCGGACCGCGGATCCGATGCGGACCGCGGCGGCCAAGGTTCACCTTGCGCGCCAGCTTCAGCGCGGACTCCACGGCGTTGGTGCCGGTCGGCCCGGGGAACATGACCTTGTACGGCAGGTCGCGCGGCCGCAG
>NZ_JBEYFE010000028.1:0-141501 GCF_040634235.1 Streptomyces sp. NPDC007157 | reverse complement strand
CGGGCCCCCCGTCCCGCGGGCCCCGCGCCCCCCCCCCCCCCGCCCCCGGGCCCGGGTGCGGTGGGGGCCCCCCCCCCCGCGCCCCCGGCGGGCCCCCCGCCCCCCCGGGGGCCCGCGACGGTCTCGGCGCTCGGGGTGGACCGGTGTCAGGACCTGCCCTTGGTGACGAGCCACTTGCCGCCGACCCAGTTGCCGACCGTCTCGTAGCCGGAGCGGAAGGAACCGAGCCAGTCGAGCTTCAGGCCGGCCTCGGCGGTGGACCTGACGGGGGTGTAGCTGCCGGCGTCGGCGGCCGAGCCGCCCGTGGTGTTCCTGGCGTAGTACGGGAAGGGATAGACCGGACGGGAGGCGGTGGTGTTGCCGCCGCTGTCCACCGACCTGGTCGTCAGGCTGTCCGGGGCGTCGCCCGTGGTGACCCAGTCGGTGATCGCGGTCAGCGCGTCGAAGGTGTCCGGGCCCTGGCCGCCGCCGCAGTGCGCGACACCGGGAAGCAGGAACAGCCGGGCGAAGCTCTTGGTGGCCGCCTCGCCGCCCATGGCCTTCTCGACCGCCTTGTAGTAGGCCATGGTTCCGACCGAGGGGATGTGCTGGTCACCCAGTCCGTGCCAGAGGATCAGCTTGCCGCCGGCCTTCTTGAACGCCCTGAGGTCGGGGTCGGTGGCGTCGTACATGCCCTCGTTGGGCTGCATGACCTTCTTGTAGTAGGCGGCCGTGAACTTGATGTCCTTGTACGTCAGGGCCGGCTGCGGGCTGTCGAAGACCTGGTAGCGCAGGGTCTCGCGGACGAAGCCGATGTCACCGGAGGCGCCGGTGGCGGTGGCCGGGGTGATGATCCCGGCCCAGTTCAGCTCGGAGCCGCGCAGTTGGTAGCCCGGGTAGAGCAGCCTGCCGTGCTCGTCGGTCGGCCCGGCGTAGATCCGGCGCAGGGTGGTGACCTGGTCGGCGGTCAGGCAGTAGGCGTCGGAGGTCGAGGTCCGGCCGGCCCCGCACCGGATGGTGCCCGGGTCCCAGGTGCAGCTCAGCGGGTCCGCGATGATCCCGTCGGCGGGGGCGCCGCAGCCCTTCAGCACGGCCTTGTGCAGGTCCGCGAGGTCGGCGTTGGTGAGGGTCGCCGGGCCGCCGTCGAGGTAGACGGACTGGGCGGTCCAGGCGTGCGAGAAGGTGTTCAGCGCGGTGAAGTTGTTGGCGGGGGCGCCGGCGATGACGCCGTCGAAGTCGGTCGGATAGCGCTGGACCTCGGTGAGGGCCTGGTGGCCGCCCTGGGAGCAGCCGTCGAAGTAGGAGTGGGTGGCCGCCTGCCCGTAGTACTTCTCGATGATGGCCTTGGACGCCTGGACCAGCTCGTGGTCGGACTTGTAGCCGAAGTCGGCGCGCAGCGTCGGGTCGCTGGAGAAGAGCCCGCCGCCCTGGTAGTGGCCCTCGTCGCTGGAGGCGACGGCGAAGGCGCCGGTGGTCAGCGGGACGCAGCCGGTCGAGGCGGGCGCGTTGGTCACGTTGGTGTTGCCGCACAGGCCGCCGCAGCCGACCTGGAGGTAGTTGGCCTGCCAGCCGGTCTCGGGCAGCTTGATCTCGAAGTGGATCTGCGGGGCGATCACGCCCTTGACGTCACAGGCGGCCCAGTTGCCGAGGGTGTTGCCGCTCGCGGCCAGTTCGGTGGCGGAGGTGATCTCGAAGGGGACGCCGGGGACGGCGCTCGCCAGGTCCAGCTGGGCTGTCCCGGAGCAGGACATGGCCGGCGCGATACCGGAGGAGGTGCTGCTGGTCGTCGTGGCGTTCGCCGAGGTCGAGTCGGCGGCCTGCGCGTTGCCGGTCGCACCGTAGGCGAGCGCGAGGCTCGCACCGGTCACGAGCGCCATGGTGGCGGCGAGGGTGGCCAGGAAGACCGCCGACTTCGCCCTCCACCATCTGAACAGCTGGAGCATGCTCGGGTCTCCGTTCGATCGCCGGATCGGAAAACGTGCGGGACGCCAAGGCGGCGGGGAGGACCGGGGGCCGCTCCACCTCGACAATGGCTGTACGGCGCAGGAACGTAGCCTTCCGGCAAACTCGGCGCAATACTTGTCGACCAAATTGTTGACGATTCCGTCACCGAGGACGCCGGCCGGACCGTGCGACACGCCGGGCCTGGGTACGAACATGTTCGGTAGGCTCGTGACATGACCGCCCGACCTCAGCCCCTCAGCCGCCGTGAGCGCCCGGCCAAGCCGGCCCTGACCCGCGACGGGATCGTCGCGACCGCGGTCCGGGTCATGCGTGCGGAGGGGCTGGAGCGGGTCACGATGCGCCGGCTGGCCAAGGAACTCGACACCGGCCCGGCGTCGCTGTACGTGTACGTGGCCAACACCGCCGAGCTGCATGCGGCGATCCTCGACGAACTGCTGGGCGAGGTCGACCTGGGGCCGGCCGCCGAGGGCGGGGACTGGCGCGAGCGGATCGAGGCCGTTCTCGCTTCCTACAGCGACCTCCTCCACCAATACCCGAGCCTGGCCAGGGCGGCACTGGTCGCCCGGCCTTCGGGCCCCAACTACCTGAACCTGCTGGAGGCGCTGCTGGCGCTGCTCAGCCTGGGTGGCGTACCGGACGGCCAAGCAGCCTGGGGTGTGGACGTACTGCTTCAGATGGCCACCGCCAGTGCGGCCGAGCACGCCGGGCGGGACGGCTCGCCCGACACCGAGGAGGAGTGGAACGCGGTCGCCACCGCCGTGGAGAACGCCTCCGCGGCCGATACGCCGCACGTCGCCGCGCTCGGTTCCGAGCTGCTGTCGGGGACTCCGCAGACGCGTCGGACGTGGCAGATCCACATGCTCCTCAATGGCATCCTGCACACACCACGCGTCGCATCCTGACCTCCCAGGCGGCCCCATGCGTGCGGGTCCCGCGGCAGCGGGCAGGGGCCATTTCGGCGCGAGCACACCGAGCCCACAGGGGCCCGCCGTGAGCGGCATCCGTCTGCGCCACCGCCAGCAGGGCTCGTAACGAGCTCCGCTCACCCTCCGGACACACCGTTCCCCCGCGCAGTCGGTACGCCGATCGCCCGGAGCAGGACCCACGCTCCTCACACCCACTGACGAACTTGTTCGTCCCGAACATGTTCGTTACGGTGGTGGTGTCCACCTCCCCCGTTCCCGAAAGAGGTGAGCTGCCATGTCCGCATCCACCACACCCGCGGCCGACGACACGTCCGTCGTGCCGAAGAACATCCGCTGGGTCCTGCTCGGCGTTCTGACGGCGATGCTGCTGTCGATGCTGGACGGCCTCATCGTCGGTACCGCGATGCCCGTGGTCGTCGCGGACATCGGCGGCATCGACCACATCTCCTGGGTGGTCACCGCCTACACCTTGACCGCTGCCTGCTCCACTCCGGTGTGGGGCAAGCTCGGTGATCTGTTCAACCGCAAGTACCTGTTCCTGGGCTCGATCGTGGTGTTCGTGATCGGCTCGGCGCTCTCCGGCCAGGCGTCCTCGATGGGCGAGCTGATCGGCTTCCGTGCTCTGCAGGGCATCGGGGCCGGCGGCCTGATGGCTGGGGCCTTCGCCCTGATCGGCGTGCTGCTGCCGCCCCGCGAGCGCGGCAGGTACCAGGGCATGGTGGCGATCATCCAGGCCGTCGGCAGCATCGGCGGCCCGCTGGTGGGCGGCTTCGTCACCAGTCACCTCGGCTGGCGCTGGGCCTTCTACATCAACATCCCCCTCGGCCTGATCTGCCTGGTGTGGTGCGGGATGCTGCTGCACGTGCCGACCTCCCGCCGCGGCAAGGTCGTCATCGACTGGCTCGGCATCACCCTGATGACCGCGATGATCAGCACCATCGTCATGGCCGCGACCTGGGCCGGCAGCACCTACGCCTGGACCTCCTGGCAGATCCTGTCGCTCGGCGCAGCCGCCGTACTGCTCCTCGCAGCCTTCATCGCGTCCCAGAAGCGGGCCGACGAACCTCTGCTGCCGCCGCGGATCTTCACCGGCCACCGAAACTTCCCGATCTCCGCCGTGCTGCTGATCGTCGCCGGTGTGGCCATGTTCGGCGGCACGCTGTACCTGCCGCTGTACCAGCAGAGTGTGCAGGGCGCGTCCGCCTCCGACTCCGGGCTTCTGCTGCTTCCGATGATGGCCGGCACCGTCGCCGCGTCCCTGGTCGCGGGCAAGGTGATGACGAGGACCGGCAAGTACAGGATCTTCCCCGTCGTGGGTACCGCCTCACTCGCCATCGGCATGGGGCTGCTGTCCACCATGGACACCACCACTTCCCGCTTCGCCACCAGCGCCTACATGGTGCTGGTCGGCGTAGGCACCGGCTTCACCATCCAGATGGCCAACACCATCGCCCAGAACGCTGTCGAGCTGAGGGACATGGGCGCCGCGTCCGCGGCCACCGGCCTCTTCCGCACCCTGGGCGGTTCGCTCGGCGTCGCGGCCCTCGGGTCCCTGTTCACCCGCGCCGTCCAGGGCCACGCAGGTGCTTCGGCCGAGGGCGGCCGCACGGACATCTGGGCCGAGGGGGTGTCCCGGGCGGCCAAGGACGCCTACCTGCACGCGGTGGCCCACGGCACCCAGCAGATCTTCCTGGTCGGCGCCCTCTGCGCCGCAGCCGCCTTCGCCGCCGCGGTGTTCATCGAGGAAGTCCCACTGCGCGGCAAGCCCGGCAGCGCGCCGAAGCCGCCGAAGCCCGAGGCCGAACCGGCCAGGACCGCCTGACCCACCCACCGGGCGACGCTCAGGCCTTCCCTCCCATCCTCCCGGGCACGTAGGTGCCGGGACCCTGCCACCGGCTCAGGCTGGTGCGAAAGGAATCACCATGAACACCCACCACCCCATCGCCATCGTCGGCGCCGGACTCGGCGGACTGACCCTGGCCCGCGTCCTGCACACCAGGGGCATCGAAGCAGTCGTCTTCGACCTGGAAGCCGGCCGGCGCGCCCGCACCCAGGGCGGCATGCTCGACATCCACACCTACAACGGTCAGGTCGCCCTGCGCTCCGCCGGCCTCTACGACGGCTTCCGCGCGCTGGTCCACACCGGTGGCGAAGCCACCCGCGTAGTCGACAAGCGCGCCACCCTCCACTGGGAAGAGGCCGACGACGGCTCCGGAGACCGTCCCGAAGTCGACCGCGGCCAACTGCGCGACCTCCTGCTCGACTCGCTGCCCGAGACCACCGTCCGGTGGGGCCACAAGGTCACGGCTGCACGCTCGCTGGGCGACGGCCGGCACGAGGTCACCTTCGCTGACGGCACCGCCCACACCACCGATCTGCTCATCGGCGCCGACGGGGCCTGGTCCCGTATCCGGCCCCTGGTCTCGGACGCCCGGCCCGCCTACACCGGCATTTCCTTCATCGAGACCAACCTCCTCGACGCCGCCGCCCGCCACCCGGACAGCCTGGCCGTCGTCGGAGACGGTGCGCTGTTCGCGCTCGCCGAGGGCAAGGGCTTCTTCGCCCACCACCAGACCGACGGCAGCCTGCACATCTACACCGCGCTGCGGGTGGCCGAGGACTGGCTCGACGCCATCGACTTCAGCGACACCGAAGCCGCCAAGGCAGCCGTGCTCGCCCAGTTCGACGGCTGGGACGACAGCCTCACGGCGCTGCTCGCGACATCGGACACCGCCCTCGTACCTCGCAAGATCAACAACCTGCCCATCGGCCACCGCTGGGACCGCGTCCCCGGCACCACGCTGCTCGGTGACGCCGCACACGTCATGTCACCGTTCGCCGGTGAGGGCGCCAACCTGGCGATGCTGGACGGCGCCGAACTCGGCGAGGCTCTCGCCGAGCACGAAGGCGACACCGAGAAGGCCCTTGCCGTCTACGAGGAAGCGCTCTTCCGCCGCAGCAAGGAGAAGGCCCGGGAATCCGCCGACGGGCTCGAGCTCTGCTTCGGCCAGGACCCGATCGACGAACTCATCAGCATCTTCAGCGCGGTGCGCGAGGACACCGACTGACCCGCCCATGGGAGCGAAGGCCCTTCCCGGCGACGTCGCGTGGCCGACGACGGTGACGGCAGCCGGCTTCCCCTCACCCGCGCGACTCTCGGCGAAGCACCGAGGCGTTCGGCGGTTGACCGCACCGCGTGCTCGGCGCCCGCTCGGTTCCGGCCCAATGGCGACAAGCGGTACATATTATCTTCAGATGGTTGGTCATATTGCCGTAAAGGTCTTCTTCGACACGGTGTTCGGCACACTGCTCGCCTGAGCACATGGGGCGCTTCTACGGTCCCACGGCCCGAGGGCGCGACCACCGAGCCCCCAGCCGCGGACGGCCGGGGGCTCGGTGTCGCGGTGCACCGCACGTCATTCGAGCGTGATCTTGTCGAGGTCGATGGTGACGAGCAGCAGGTCCAGGTCGGGCGTTCCGTCTTCGTCGAGGGCGTAGACCCGCCGTTTGGTCGGGACCTTGATCCCGTCGAACTCCCGGTACTCCGAGGGGTAGTGCGCGGCCGGGCCGCCCGCGACGACCTCGGCGTTGTAGTCGTGGCGTTTGAACAGACCGTCGCTGCCGATGTAGAAGGTCTGCTCCTTGGAGTGGGTCGCGATGCTGTCGGGGAACGTGACCTTCAGCCGGCGCCATGTCTGCCCGTCCTCCTCCCAGTGGGTCAGCTCCTCGGTCGTGAAGCCGGGCATGGTGAAGGAGAAGGGCGCGGTCAGATACGTCCACATGGCGTATCCGGCGAAGTACGCCAACTGCAGTTCGTCCCAAGGAGTTTCGAGGACGTGCCCGGCGAAGGAGCCCCGCGGGTCGCTCCGTTCGGCCAGGACCTCGCCCGAGTCGGTCTCGATCGCGACGCGCTTGGCGGTGAGGGCAGTACGCCGGCCCTCCTCCCTGATCGGGAAGTGGCTTGCGAACTGGCTGTGCAGGTCGACGCGGACATGGGCGTCGGCGAGGACGCCTTCCTGCCCTTTGAGCCCCCACAGCGGTCCACCGTTGCGCAGGTGCGCGGTGAGAGAGGTGAACCCGTTCCACCGGTCGAGGCCGCCGTGCGCGGCGATGGTGAGGTCCTTGAGGCTGTTGTTCTCATTCATTGTCAGACCGCCATGTTCAGAACGATACGGAAACGGGCTTGGCCGGACATCATGCGCTCGTACGCCTGGGGCGCCTGGGCGAGCGGCATGACCTCGGTCATCGGGCGGACGTCCCGGGCCTTGGCGAACCGGAGGCTGTCCTCGTTGTCGATGGAACTGCCGGTCAGGCTTCCGGCGACCGTGCGGGTGCCGAAGATCAGGTCGGTGGTCCGCACCTGGATCGGGTCGGCGGCGGCACCCACGACCACCATGCGACCGCGCGGCGCCAGTCCGGCGACGAGCGGTGACATCGAGGTACCGCTCGCGGCGGTCGCGACGACGGCGGCCGCGCCGCCCAGCCTCTGCAACTGCGCGCCGGCGTCACCGGTGGAGCTGTCGATGTAGTGGTCGGCGCCGAGCCGCCTGGCCAACTCCGCCTTCCCCGTGCCCCGGGCGATCGCTGCGATCGCTGCGACGCGGAATCCGAGCTTCTTCGCGTACTGCACGCCCAGGTGCCCGAGACCGCCGATACCCTGCACGGCGACCAGCGCGCCCGGGACGTGGTCGATCTGCCGGAGCGCGCTGAACACCGTCAGTCCCGCACACAGCAGCGGCGCCGCGTCGATGGAGCCGATCCCCTCAGGAATCCGGACCAGGCCGCCGGCCCTGGCGATCATCGACTCCGCATAGCCGCCGTCGACGTCGGTGCCCGTCTGCGGCTGGTCCGCGCAGTTGACGAAGTCCCCGCGCCGGCAGAAGTCGCACACTCCGCAGTGACCGCCGAGGTATCCCACGCCCACCCGCTCGCCGACCCGCCATGTCGTCACCCCGGGCCCGATCGCGTCGATCACACCGACGACCTCGTGCCCGGGAACCACCGACGCGGACGGGTCGGGCCGCATGCCCTCGACGGCGACCACGTCGGAATGGCAGACGCCGCACGCCTCGACCCGCAGCCGCACATGCCCCAGCGGCGGTTCCTGCTCCTCACGCTCCACCAGCTCGAACCTCCGCGTTCCTGTGACCTCGAAAGCTCGGTATGCGGACATGGCACTCCCTCGTGATCAGTGGTTCGCGCGCCGGACCCGCTCACGAACGCAGTCCGCGAGCAGTCGCCGCATCCATTCAATATGACCGGTCGTCTTGACTTCACATTGTCGGGTCTCCCTGGAGGCGTCGAGTGAACCGAGGACACCGCCGGCTCCACCGTCCGGTCGTCCGTCCGGTCGTCGATGAGTGACTCTCTCGGCGTTCGTCCGACCCACCGCTTCTCGGCGGGGCAAGCTGATCGCTCAACCGGGGAGCCGCCGCGAGAAGACCAGTCACGGTGCGGGCCAGCCGATCGCGTCGAAGACTGCGACGGGGTCCAAGTAGTCCCGCCAGTGCGTGACTTTGCGGTCCTCGATGGTGATCACGGAGACGAAGTGGTTGTCGTAGGCCCGCCCGGTGCGGACCGCCTGTCCGTGCACCGCGTACTCCAGCACGATCACCGATGCCTCGCGATCACGATGAACGGCCAGTGCGTCCGCGCTTCGCAGGATCATGGTGCTGCCATAGCCGCCGTACAGCTCGGCCACGGCCCGGCGCCCCTCGACCCGTCGCGGGTATCCGGGAACCGAGATCACGTATTCGAAGACGACGTCCTCGGCCAGGAGATCGAAGAAGTGCCGTCCGTCGACGAAGCCGGCCAGTCCTTCTTCGATGATCCGGAAGAAGGGGTCCAGCGCCGCGTAGTGGCCGTGATCGAAGTCGTTGACGGACACGGTCACCGGGTCCACGCGGCAGCGTTCCGCCGAGCGAACTCCTGGAAGGTGGTCGGCGGTCTGCCCGTGACCTTCTCGATGTCGTCGTTCGGCCGGGACCCGTTGCCGGAGCTGATGGTCTCTGTCAGCCAGCGGAGCATCACGGCGTAGTCGCCGGGTACGAGGCCGGCGGCGACCGCGCCGCCGATCCAGGCGTCGACGTCGATGTCGTTGTGGGTGACGGGTCCGCCGCTCACCTCGGCGATGACGGCGGCGACCTCGCCGACCGTGAGCGACTGCGGGCCGGCCGGTGTGTACTGCGCGCCGGCATGGGCGTCGGGGTCGACCAGCGTCTCGACCGCGACCGCGGCGATGTCCGTGGCATCGACGAAGGCTTCCGCGCCGCCACGGGTCGGTACGGTGATGGCGCCGTTCATGACCGGCACATGCTCGTCGGCGAAGTTCTGCATGACCCATGCGGGACGCAGGACGGAGTGGGTGAAGGCTCCCCGGCGTGCCAGGTCGAGCTCGACAGCCCGGATGTCCACCTCTGGTGGCGCCTGTTCACTGCCGTGGGTGCTGAGGTAGGTGACGTGCCGTACCCCGGCTTCCGCGGCACGGTCGAGGAATCCGGACACCAGGTCGGCGTACGTGATCCGCAGGACGGGCGTGACGAGGTAGACGCGGTCGACGCCGTCCAGGGCACGGGCGTGGGTGGTCGGGTCGTCCCAGTCGAACCGCACGTCGGCGCCGTGGCGCGAGGCCGTACGCGCGCTCAGGCCCCGCTCGATGAGTTTCCGCGCGACCAGCGATCCGGTTCGACCGGTACCACCGAGCACGAGTGTCGTCTGCTGTGCATTGAACATGGCTCCATCGTGAGATCCCTCGCTGAGCGAATCAATGCGTGATCCGCGCCCGTTCTTTGTTTCAAACGCTCATTCAATTGACCCACGTGACCGTACTGCTCCATGCTCGTCGCATGGACCTGCTGTACGACCATCTCGCGCGGGCGCGTGCTTCGGGCGCTGTCTTCGCCCGCACGGTGGCCACACCTCCCTGGGGGTTGCGGCTGGGGGGCTCCATCCAGCTTGCGGTGCATGCTGTCGTACGGGGGCGCGGGTGGCTGTGGTTCGACGACACCTCCCAGAGCCCGATGGAACTCTCGCCGGGTGACGTGACACTCGTCCGCGGAGGCCCCGATCACTACATCGGCCATGAGCCCGGTGCCGACTGCCTCGAACCGGAGGAGTTCCGGGCACGTCACGATCCGGATGATCCGGACGCCTCAAGGGCGACGGTGTTCCTGTGTGGCGCCTACCGGTTCTCGGGGGACATCGGCAGCGCCCTGCTCGACGCACTGCCTCAGGTGCTGCCCCTCTCCGCGGCCGTCGGCGATCCCCTGCGCGACGTGATCGACCTGCTGTCCCGCGAACTGGCATCCCCCGAGCCGGGCCACCCCACCGTGCTGGACCGGCTTCTCGACATACTTCTCGTTCTCGCCATCCGCACCAGCTTCCGCCAGAGCAGCACCGCACCCCGCTGGTACCGGGCATCGACGGATCCCCGGCTGAGCGCGGCACTGCAAGCCATGCACGAGGACGCCGGACACCCCTGGGCGGTCCCCGAACTCGCCGAGCTCAGCGGACTGTCCCGGGCCGCCTTCGCACGAACCTTCCGGAACGCACTCGGCCAGACCCCGATGCACTATCTGACTGACTGGCGCATGGCCCTGGCCCGCGACCACCTGCGCGACGGCGAGCTGAGCCTGGCCGAGATCGCCGACGCGATCGGCTACGGCTCGCCCTATGCCTTCGCCGCGGCCTTCCGACGCCACCACGGAACCCCGCCCGGAGCATGGCGGCAACAGGAGTCGGCCCACACCAGCAGTCCGGTGGCCGACGACCCCATCCACCTCCGCTGACACCCACACGCCTCGGCCGCACCTGTCGGAGCCGGCGTGAGGGGCATGCTCTTCACCGTCCCAAAAGGCGCTTCCGCTACGGAATGACGGAGCCTCAGTGATCCTCACCGGCTCCACCGCGGCGGGTTCCGGTGGCGAAGCGTTCGGCGTCTATGCCGCGCCGAAGGCAGCCATCCGTTCTTTTTCCCGAACCTGGGCCAATGAGCTCAGGTTCTCCGCGCGCTTCAGCGTGCTGCGCGCACCGTGCTCGCTGCCAAGCCTGGTCGCCGTGACCCGCTGACCCAGGTCAAGGACGCTGGTCCCCAACCGGTCCCCAAGAATGATCAAGGGCCGGGTTCGTATGCCTCCGAACCCGGCCCTGACCTGCGACTGTCTCCAGTCGGGACGACAGGATTTGAACCTGCGACCCCTTGACCCCCAGTCAAGTGCGCTACCAAGCTGCGCCACGTCCCGGTGCCGTCTGACCTGGGATTTCCCTGGTCGAAACGCGCAAGGAAACAATACCGCACTCGGGCAGGTGGTCGCGCACGGCTTTTGTCCGGGCGAAGCGACGGCCCGACCGGGAGACCACAGCCGTACGGTCCGGGGCGGTGGGTGTCAGTCCGGGCCCGGCAGCCCCACCTCCGGGTAGGCGTCCAGGAGTCGGGGCGGGGCCGCCTGTCGCCAGGAGTCGGCGAGGATGTCGCGCAGCTCGGCCTCGCCCTCCAGGGCGGCGAGCCGCACCCGGACCCAGGCGAACTGGGCCTCGTGATCGGCGATCCAGAACTTGTCCGGCTCGGCGAGCACCAGTTCGTCGCGCTCCTCCTTGGGGCAGCGCACGGCGATGGAGGTCTCGTCCTCGGGCAGCGTGGCGAACATCTTCCCGGCGACCCGGAACGTGGGCATGTTCCAGGCGATCTTCTCGCTGGTGTCCGGCAGGGACAGCGCGACACGGCGTACGTCTTCGGCTTCCGGCATGCCCAGAACCGTAGCCCCTGGCACTGACAGTCAGCTGGTCAGAGCTCCGACGTGCTTGTAGTAGAGGGTCGTGGGCCGCAGCACCCCGCCGGGGTCGGCCGCGTAGTCCGGGATGACTCCGGCGCGGGTCCAGCCGGCCGAGCGGTACAGGCGCTCGGCGGGGCTGTCCGTCTCGGTGTCGAGGTGGAGCAGGGTGATGCCGGCGACGGTCGCCGCCTCTTCGGCGACGGTCAGCAGCCGTCTCCCGATGCCCTGGCCGCGGGCCTCGCGGTGGACCATCAGCTTCACCAGCTCGGCACGGTGCCGGCTGTTCGGCTTGTCCGGGAAGGGAAAGGCCAGGCCGACCGTGCCGACGACGCGGTCGGCGTCGTCCAGCGCCGCCCAGACGGCGAGGCGACCGGCGGCCACGGCGTCCAGCCGCCCCTGCCACCAGGCGACGGCCCGCTCCCGCTCGAAGGGCGCGAGGAAGCCGATGGACGCCCCGCCGTTCACGGTGTCGACCAGCAGCTCGGCCAACTCCCCCATCCTCTCGGCCAGTTGGTCCGCTCCGAGGCGCAGTTCCGTCATGGCCGTACCACCGCCAGGACATACCGCGTCTCCCCCGGCCCGGCGCACCGGAACCGGGTCGGCCCCCACACCCGCAGGCGCAGACAGTCGCCGGTGTCCAGGAGGTGTTCGACCTCCTGCGCGGTCACCGCGAGGCTCCCGTCGAGCACCCAGAGGTGCTGCTCCAGGCCGGGCACCGGCGGGCGGTCGTAGGCGATGTCCGCGCCCGCCGCGAGCCGGCCCTCCACGAGTTCGCCGCGCAGACCGCCGTGCGGCGGCGACACGGACCGCCGGACGAAACCGGCGGCGCGGTCCTCCCAGACCTGCTGTTCGGCGGCGCGCAGCACCGGTGCGGGTGCCGCCTCGACCTCACTGAGCAACTGGGACATGGTCCGCCCGTAGACGTTGCAGAGCCGGTTGAGGAGAGCCGCGGTGGGGCTGGTCTCGGCGCGTTCGGCCCGGGACAGGGTGGACTTGCTCACTCCGCTGCGCTCCGCCAACTCGCCGAGGGACCAGCCGTGTTCGGCCCGCAGTTCGGCCAGGCGGCTGCCGAGGCGGGCGTCGACGGGGTCGGGGGCGGCGCCGAGGGCGAGGGCGGGAGCGGGGGTGACCGTCTCGTCTCGTGCCGTTTCCGGTTCGTCGCGTCTCATATCCGGGACGATATCCCCGATATGAAACGCCGATGTTAAGGAAGGCTCACGGCCGGGCCGCCTCGCCCAGCGCCTCCAGCACCGGGCGGATCAGCGGATGGCCCTCCGCTCCGCGTCGTACGGCGGCGAAGACGCGGCGGGTCGGGGCGATGCCGTCGACGGGACGTACGACGACGCCGGTCAGGTCCATGCCGCGCAGCGCCGAGCGGGGCACGAGGGCCACACCCGCGTCGGCCGAGGCCAGGGCCACCACGGCCCGGAAGTCGTCGGAGGAGTGTTCCAGACGGGGCTGGAAGCCGGCGCTCTCGCAGGCCAGGACGACCACGTCATGGCAGGGGTTGCCGGGGTACGGGCCGATCCAGGCGTCCTTGGCCAGCTCGGCGAGGGGGACCTCGGCGGCCCCCGCCAGGCGGTGGTGGAGCGGGACGACGGCGTCGAAGGGCTCGGCGTACAGGGAGACATGGGTGAGCCGGGGGTCGTCGGCGGACGGCGCCCCTCGGTACTCGACGGCGACCGCGACATCGACCTGCCGGTCCAGGACCATCGGCAGGCTGGCGTCGCCCTCGGCGTCCTGGACGCGGATGCGTATGCCGGGGGCGGTGCGGGCGAGGTGGGCCACGGCCGGGGCGACCACCTGGGCGATGCCGGTGGCGAAGGCGGCGACGGTGACGGTGCCGGCCTCGCCCGAGCCGTAGGCGGCCAGCTCGGCCTCGGCCCGCTCCAGCTGGGCGAGGACCGCGTTGGTGTGGCCGAGCAGGATCTCACCGGCCGGGGTGAGCCGTACGCCCTTGGCGCTGCGCTCGACCAGGCGGTGGCCGGTCTCCTGCTCCAGGGCCGCCAGCTGCTGCGAGACGGCCGACGGGGTCAGATACAGCGCGGCGGCAGCCGCCGTCACGGTGCGGTGGTCGGCCACCGCACGGAGGATATGGAGCCGCCGCGCCTCGATCATGGTGTTGATTATTGCAATATGTCCCGGGTGCTCAGGCCGCCAGTTCCGCCCGGGCCGCGACGAAGGCGTCCACCGCGCGGTTGACGTCGTCCGTCGAGTGGGCCGCGGACAGCTGCACCCGGATCCGCGCCTGGCCCTGCGGGACCACCGGATACGAGAAGCCGATCACGTACACGCCCCGCTCCAGGAGCAGCTCGGCCATCCGGGCCGCCTCGGCCGCGTCGCCGATCATCACGGGGGCGATGGCGTGGTCGCCGGGGAGTACGTCGAAGCCCTCCTCGGTCATCCGGCGGCGGAACAGCGCGGTGTTCTCGGCGAGGCGCACCCGCAGGTCGTCCGCCGCCTCCAGCAGGTCGAGGACCTTGAGGGAGGCCGCAGCGATCACCGGGGCGAGGGTGTTGGAGAACAGGTAGGGACGGGAGCGCTGGCGGAGCAGGGCGACGATCTCGGCGCGGGCCGCGACGTAGCCGCCGGAGGCACCGCCGAGAGCCTTGCCGAGGGTGCCGGTGATGATGTCGACGCGGTCCATCACACCGTGCAGTTCGGGGGTGCCGCGGCCGGACGGGCCGACGAAGCCGACGGCGTGCGAGTCGTCGACCATGACCATCGCGTCGTAGCGGTCGGCGAGGTCGCAGATCTCGCGCAGCGGCGCCACATAGCCGTCCATGGAGAAGACGCCGTCGGTGACGACCAGCCGGCGGCGGGCGCCCTGCGCCTCCTTCAGCTGGCGCTCCAGGTCGGCCAGATCGCGGTTGGCGTATCGGAGGCGGCGGGCCTTGGAGAGCCGGATGCCGTCGATGATCGAGGCGTGGTTGAGGGCGTCGGAGATCACCGCGTCCTCCTCGCCGAGGAGGGTCTCGAAGACACCGCCGTTGGCGTCGAAGCAGGAGGAGTAGAGGATCGTGTCCTCCTGGCCCAGGAAGCCGGCGAGGCGCGCCTCCAGCTCCTTGTGGACCTCCTGGGTGCCGCAGATGAAGCGGACCGAGGCCATGCCGTAGCCCCAGCGGTCCAGGGCCTCGTGGGCGGCGGCGATCACCTCCGGGTGGTCGGCGAGGCCGAGGTAGTTGTTGGCGCAGAAGTTGAGGACCTCGCCGGGGCGGCCGCCCGCGGTCACGTTGACGGTCGCGGACTGCGGGCTGCCGATGACCCGCTCGGGCTTGTGCAGGCCGGCGGCGCGGATCTCGTCGAGGGTGGCGCGCAGGTCGTCGCGCACGGAGTCGAACATCATCAGTCCTTGGTTGTCGTCAGAGGGTCCAGTCGAGGATGACCTTGCCGCCACGCCCGCTGGCGGCGTCGGCGAAGGCCGCCTCGAAGTCGCGGTACCCGTAGCGGCCGGTGATCACGGGGGCGAGGTCGAGTCCGCCCTCCAGGAGGACGGACATCGCGTACCAGGTCTCGAACATCTCGCGGCCGTAGATGCCCTTGATGGTGATCATCGAGGTGACGATCCGGGCCCAGTCGACGGGGAAGTCCTGGGCGGGCAGGCCGAGCATGGCGATACGGCCGCCGTGCGTCATGTTGGCGATCATGTCCTGGAGCGCCTCGGCGCGGCCGGACATCTCCAGGCCGATGTCGAAGCCCTCGCGCAGCCCCAGCTCCCGCTGTCCGTCGGCGATCCGGGCCCGCGACACGTTCAGGGCGAGACTCACGCCGATCTTGCGGGCGAGGTCGAGGCGCTCCTCGCTGACGTCGGTGATCACGACGTTGCGGGCGCCCGCGTGCCGGGCCACGGCGGCGGCCATGAGACCGATCGGCCCTGCCCCGGTGATCAGGACGTCCTCGCCGACGAGCGGGAAGGAGAGCGCGGTGTGCACGGCGTTGCCGAACGGGTCGAAGATCGCGGCCACGTCGAGGTCGACGGGGACGCGGTGCACCCAGACGTTGCCGGCGGGCAGCGCGACGTACTCGGCGAACGCGCCGTCGCGGCCGACGCCGAGACCGACCGTGGCCCGGCACAGGTGGCGCCGCCCGGCCAGGCAGTTGCGGCACTTGCCGCAGACGAGATGGCCCTCGCCGCTGACCCGGTCACCGGCCTTGATGTCCACGACGTCGCGGCCGGTCCCGACGACCTCGCCGACGAACTCGTGCCCGACGACCAGCGGTGTGGTGATCGCCTGCTGGGCCCAGCCGTCCCAGGCCCGGATGTGCAGGTCGGTTCCGCAGATACCGGTTCGCAGCACCTTGATGAGTACGTCACCCGGTCCGACCGTGGGTTCCGGCACGTCCGCGAGCCACAGGCCGGGCTCCGCCTTCTGCTTGACCAGTGCCTTCAACGCTACGGCTCCTGTGCGTGAGGTCCCGGTCGCGGGCACGCCGAAGCGTCCCGCGGCCGGGGAGGGGGGTGGAATCGCACAGCAATCTGCCGTATCCGGGCGCCTCGGGTCCATCGAGGATTTCTTAACCGCCGCCACAGCTCCACTTCACGCCCGCAGGACGCGGCGCGACGGCCCTAGTCGAGGCGGGAGACCTGGTAGTGGCTGATGTACCAGTCGTCCCCCGCGCGGGTCACGAGGACCGAGAGCTTCACGTCCAGCGGGGGCCGGTCCGTGAAGGAGAACTCGACGGCCAGGTAGCCGAGGACGACGCCGTCCGCGGGCCGCCGGGTCTCCAGGACGCGGTACGCGGCCTTCATGCCGAGGGGCTGGGAGTCGTAGTAGTCGGCGACGCCCTGCCGTCCGACGCTGTAGGGGTGCAGTCCCTGGAAGACAGCGTCCTCGGTGAACTGGGCGGCGACGCGCTCGGGCTGGTGTGCGTCGACGGCCGCCCGCCACCGGTCGAGCACCCCGCTCAGGATCGCCGAGTCGCCCGTGGTCGTGGTCATGTCCGCTCCTTGGCTGGTGATGTGACGAACGATCAGTGTCCGGCGCTCATACCGCCGTCGACGTGCAGGATCTCGCCGGTGACGAACGGCGCGGTCTCCAGGAAGAGCACCGCGTCGACGATGTCGCTCACTTCACCCATCCGGCCGACCGGGTGCAGGGCGGAGAGGTAGTCATGGGTCTCCGCCGGGTGCATGGGCGTCTTGATGGTGCCGGGCGACACGGCGTTGACCCGGATGCCGCGGGTGGCGTACTCGATCGCCAGGGACTTGGTCGCGGACTGCAGACCGCCCTTGGTGAGGGAGGCCAGGACGGAGGGAACCCGGGCGTCCGCGCTGTCGACCAGGCTGGTGGTGACGCTGACGATGTGTCCGCCGCCCTGGGCGAGCAGGTGCGGCAGGGCGCGCTGGGTGAGGTGGAAGAAGCCGTCCATGTTGATGCCGGTCACGGCGGCGTAGTCGGCGGCCGTGTAGTCGGTGAAGGGCTTCGCGACGAAGATGCCGGCGTTGTTGACCACGGTGTCGATACGGCCGAACCGCTCGACGGCGGCGGCGACGACCCGCTCGGCGGTCGCCGGGTCGGCGATGTCGCCCTGCACGGTCAGTACGTCGGCGTCGTCGGCGGGGGCGATGGTGCGCGAGGTGGCGACGACGGCGTGGCCGAGCTTGCGGTAGCCCTCGACGAGGGCGGCGCCGATGCCCTGCGAGGCGCCGGTGACGATCGCGACCTTCTGGTTCTGCGTGCTCATGGTGACCTTCTCCGTAGTGGCTGACCGGTTACTAGCCGACCGGTCGACTATTTGGAAGGTAGTTCGGGTCGCTCGGGGGCGCCAGGATCGTCTTCCTACCGAGTGGGAGGCACAGCCTCCCAGTGCGGCTCAGCCGGGGAGCGCGTACGGATCGTCCGCGGGCAGCCAGGCGTCCGCGGCGTGGACACCGAGGTCGCCGGCGCCCACGCCGTCGCCCAGGGCGTCGACGGCGGCCAGGACTCCGGCGCGGTCCTCGCTCTCCCGCCAGACCAGCGACCAGGTCCAGTACACCTTCGGCGCGACGACCTCCCGGCGGACCAGGTCGGGCGGGAGCGGGACGGTCTGGCCCTTGGGCGAGTTGAGGACCGGGCGGGTGCAGCGGCGGACGTGGTCGAAGAAGGCGGGGCCGGTGACGGCGCCGTCCGAGATGCGCACGGCACGGGCACCGACGGCCTGGGTCAACTCCTCGGCGTACACGTTCCAGGAGGCCCAGGAGGTGACGTCTTCGTCGATGAGGACATCGGTGTCCCGGGCCGGCAGCTCGCCCGTGTCGGTGCCCTTCGCGACGGCGTACAACCGGTCGGCGCCGAGCAGCCGGGCCCGCAGCCCGAGCCGTTCGAGGTCCTCCGTGCGCACCCAGCAGACGGCGAGATCCAGACTGCCGTCGGCGACCCGGGCGGCCTGGGTGTGGGAGGGGGCGACCCAGGCGTCCACATGGACCCGGGCCACCGAGGCCGTCCGTGACATCAGGTCCGGGGGAAGCCAGTTGACGTAACCGAGCCGTACCGACTGCGAACCCGAAAGGCGGCCGGCCCGGCGCTGGAGGTCGTCGGCCCGCTCCAGCAGCGCCCGGGTGTGCGGCAGCAGGTCGGCACCGGCCGGGGTGAGCGAGACCGAACGGCGGTCCCGGTCGAACAGCCGGACGCCCAGGTCCCGTTCGAGCGCCTTGATCTGCTGCGAGAGCGAGGGGCCCGCGATGAGCAGTCGCTCGGCGGCCCGGCCGAAGTTCAGTTCCTCGGCGACGGCGACGAAGTACCGCAGCTGACGCAGTTCCACGCGCGCCATGCTACGCGCGGTGGGAGGCCCCACCTCTCAGCAGCGAGGCAGCCGGTCGTGGCACCGGCGCTCGTGACGGGAGCACGATGAACTTCACCGAGAGTCGAGGGAGCACGTCGTGCGAGAGTTCCTGGTCGAGATCACCACCACCGTCCCCGAGGGCACGGACCAGGAGGAGGTCGACCGGCGGCGGGCCGCGGAGGCCGTCCGGGCGGGGGAACTGGCCGCGACCGGCCGTCTGGCCCGGCTGTGGCGCCCCGTGGGCGAGTTGCGCAGCATCGGCGTCTGGCGCGCCGGCGACGAGGAGGAACTCCACGAGAAGGTGCTCGGCACGCTGCCGCTGCGCCCGTGGATGACGGTCACCGTCACCCCGCTGGAGTCCCACCCCAACGATCCGGGCCGGGGCGACGGCACCCGATGACCACCACGTCCGCCTGGACCCACGTCGCCAGGGCCGGCGCCGCGCTCGCCGCGGGCATGGGCGTCGGCCGCTTCGTCTACACCCCGATCCTGCCCCTGATGCACGCACAGGCGGGCCTGTCCGCCGGTGCCGGGGCGAACCTGGCCACCGCCAACTACGTCGGCTATCTCGTCGGCGCGCTCGCCGGCACCCTGGTCCCCGCGCTGGTCCGGTCGCGCGCCGCGCTGCGCGGCTCCCTGCTCCTGCTGACCGCCACGCTCGCCGCTATGCCCCTCACCCGCGGCGCGGCGGTGTGGGAGGTGCTGCGGCTGCTGGCCGGGGCGGCGAGCGCCCTGGTCTTCGTCATCGCCGTCGCCTCCGTGCTGCACCATCTGCGGGAACACCCGGCGCACCTGCCCGGCTGGGCCTTCGGCGGCGTGGGCGCCGGTATCGCGCTCTCCGGCCTGCTGGTGCTGGCCCTGCGGTCGGTCTCCGACTGGCGGGCCGCCTGGTGGGCCGCCGCCGCGCTCGCCGGGGTACTGGCCGCGGCCTCGTGGAATCTGCGGCCCGAGGACGCGCCGCCCGTCCCGGTGTCCGGGAGCCGGACGACGGCCCGGACCCACCGCTGGTTCGGCGCCCTGTTCGTCAGCTACTTCCTGGAGGGTGTCGGCTACATCGTCGCCGGTACCTTCCTGGTCGCGGCGATCGGCCAGGGCTCCCCCGGCTGGGTCGGCAGCGGTGCGTGGGTGCTGGTGGGGCTGGCCGCCGTACCGTCCTCGGCGCTCTGGGCCCGGCTGGGACGCCGGTGGTCCCGACCCGGTCTGCTGATCACCGCGCTCACCGTCCAGGCGGTCGGTATCGCCCTGCCCGCGGTGACCGGGAGTACGGCCGCCGCGCTCGGCTCGGCGGTGTTGTTCGGCGCCACCTTCCTGGGCGTCAGCACCCTGGCCCTGGCCACGGGGGCGCATCTGCGTTTCCCGCGCTCCGTCGCCCTGCTGACCGCCGGATACTCCGTCGGCCAGATCCTGGGCCCCCTGGTCGTCGCCCCGCTGCTGCGCCACGGCTACCACCAGGCTCTGCTGCTGGCCGCCCTGGTGGTCCTCGCCGCGGCCGCGGCCGCCGCCGTACTGCGGATCGGCTTCCCGCACCACATGGGCGCGGAACACACAGCGCCGGTACGACGGCGACGGCCGGCCGAGGCCACACACACCGCCGAGGCCACCCATACCTGAGCCGCCGCCATCCCCTCTGCCGCGCCCCTCAGAGGCCGCTGCCAGAACTCCGTCAGGCCACTGTCACGCCGAGCAGGGCCCGGCAGTTCTGCCACAGCGGGCTCAGCCGGTGGGTGTTGTTGTACAGCTTGGCGAACATCACCTGGCCCTCCAACTGGGCCACCACCGCCCGCGCCGCCTCCCGGGTGTCGGTCACACCGACCTCGCCGCGCTCGCGGGCCTCGACGATGACGGACTCCACCATGCCGACCTGCGCGTCGAAGATCTCCTGGAGCCGCGCGCGGACCACCTCGGTCTGGTTGCTCAGCTCCAGGGTGAGGTTCCCGAACAGGCAGCCCGCCACCGTGCCGCAGCCCTGCTGGACGGCGAGCTGACCGGCCTCCGTCTCCTCGAACAGCCGCCGCAACCGCCGGAGCGGCTCCGCCTCACCGGTCAGGGCATGCGTCCACTCACGCTTCTGGGCCGCCCAGTGCTCGTCGACGACCGCGAGCGCGAGGGCCTCCTTGGACTCGAAGAAGTAGTAGAAACTACCCTTCGGTACCTCGGCCGCCTTGCAGATCTCGGCCACCCCGAGCGCCGAGTACCCGCGCCCCTCGATCAGCGAGCGGGCGGCGTCGAGGATCTTCCGCTTGGCGTCACTCGTGCGTCCCATGCCACCAGGGTACGAAAGTACTAGACCGGTCGGCTAGTGCGGGGAACCGTTCCCGTCGTCACAGCAGCGGGAGCCCGTCCGCCTCGCGCCGCTCGATGCGGGCCACCAGCTCCGCCGCCGACGACTTGATGGTCTCCAGACCGGGCCGGCCCCAGGGCCGCGGCTCCACGTCGACCACGCACACCGTGCCGAGCGCCGTCCCCGTGCTGTCGATGAGCGGGGCGCCCAGATAGGAGCGGATGCCGAACTCGTCGACGACCGGGTTGCCCGCGAACCGCGGGTAGTCGCAGACGTCCTCCAGGACCAATGCCTTGCGCCGGACCACCACGTGGGGACAGAACCCGTGGTCGCGGGCCAGCTCACGGCCCAGCACCGGCGTCGTGCCGTCGGGCTTCACCACCGGCGGCGGCACGGCCGGCAGGTGCAGGCCCGCGAAGAACTGCCGGTTCTCACCGACGAAGTTGACCATGGCGTAGGGCGTCCCGGTGACCTCCGCGAGCCGGTCCGCGTAGGCGTCCAGCTCCGGGTCGGGGTGTTCGCCGAGGCCCAGTTGGCCGAGGCGCAGGGTACGCACGGGCGCCTCCTTGTCCTCCGGCGTGAGCAGCAGACGACCGGCCGGGCGCGACGGGTCGTACCTCATGGACGGGCTCCATCGCTGTGGACGTGGGTCATATATGGGCTCCGTGAGGGGTGTATGGGATTCACATGTGGGCGCCGTGGCTCGGCGCGGAGACCGGAGCGTGGGCGATGAGATGGCGGACGAGCGTGAGCAGGGTCTGGACGCCGGAGCTGGAAATACGGGCGTCGCAGCGGACGACCGGGACCTCCGGGTCGAGGTCGATGGCGGCGCGCACCTCCTCGGGGTCATAGCGGTAGGAGCCGTCGAACTCGTTGACGGCGACGATGAAGCCGAGACCGCGCTCCTCGAAGAAGTCGACGGCCGCGAAGCAGTCCTCGAGGCGGCGGGTGTCGGCGAGGATGACCGCGCCGAGCGCGCCCTCGGACAGTTCGTCCCACATGAACCAGAACCGCTCCTGCCCGGGCGTGCCGAACAGGTACAGCACGTGTTCGGGGTCCAGGGTGATGCGGCCGAAGTCCATGGCCACGGTCGTCTCGACCTTGTTCTCGATGCCGTCGAGATTGTCGGTCGCGGCACTCACCGTGGTGAGGAGTTCCTCCGTGGACAGCGGCGCGATCTCGCTGACCGCGCCCACGAAGGTGGTCTTGCCGGCCCCGAACCCACCGGCCACCAGGATCTTCAGCGCGGTGGGGAAGGGGTCACAGCTGTCGTCGTAGTCCATCGAGCACTGCCTCCAGCAGAGACCGGTCAGTGGGGTTGTGGTGGAAGACGGGGGGCTTGGCGGTCAGCGCCCCGCAGTCGACGAGGTCGGAGAGCAGCACCTTGGTGACCACGGCGGGCAGTTTGAGGTACGCGGCGATCTCGGCGACCGAGACGGGTGCGCGGCACAGGTCGAGGGCCTGTGCGTGCTCGGGGCCGAGGTAGCCGAGTGGGGTGGCCCCGGTGGCCATCACCTGCGACATCAGGTCGAAGGCGATGCTGGGCTCGGTGCGGCCGTTGCTGACCGTGAACGGGCGCACCAGGCGTCCGGCCGCGTCGTCCAGCCAAGGCCCGTCGCCGGCTGCCGCCACCCTCAAGGCCTCATCGCCGTGGGTTCGACGGCGTGCTGCCGGGGCGCGGTGACTAGGTACGGGCGGACGCTCTTGACCAGCATCGCCATCTCGTAGC
Source organism: Streptomyces sp. NPDC007157 (assembly GCF_040634235.1). Lineage (NCBI taxonomy): Bacteria > Bacillati > Actinomycetota > Actinomycetes > Kitasatosporales > Streptomycetaceae > Streptomyces > Streptomyces sp. NPDC007157. Next base: position 119,088 of record NZ_JBEYFE010000028.1, on the reverse strand, counting down.
CGAGGACGGCGGCGTCGGCCTCGCGGCCGGCCAGCACGGCGAGGCAGGTGCCGGAGCCGGCGGTGGTGACGAACAGCAGCGTCGAGTCGAGTTCGACGACGACCTGACGGACATCCCCGCCGTCGCCGAAGCGGACGCCCGCGCTGCGGCCGAGCGAGTACAGGCCGGAGGCGAGCGCGGCCATGTGGTCGGCGCTGTCGGGGTCGAGTCCGTGGACGGACTTCACCAGCCCGTCGCAGGACAGCAGTACCGCGCTGGTGGTGTGGGGTACGCGCTGGACGAGGCCGCTCATCAGCCAGTCGAGGTCGGATACCTGGGCGGTCGGCGCATCGCTCGCCATGGTGGATCGACTCCTTGAGGTACGAAGGTCTACGGGAGCGGTGGGGGTGGGGGTGGAGACGGTGCTGGTCATCCGGCCGGTGCGCTCCCGTCGGGCCGGGCATTGAATTCGGAGGTGCGCACCGGGCGCAGGGCCGGGGAGTGCGACTGGGCTCCGGACGCGGACGGGGGGTCGGCCGGGGCCCCTTGTGCCCGACTTGTGTGGGCCGGGGCCATGTGGTCCGGGGACGTGTGGGCCGAGGACGTATGGGCCGGGGACGTGTGGGCCGGGGCTGTGTACTCGGGAGCCATGTGCCCGGCCTCCCGGTGTGCCGACTCCCGGTGTGCCGAGTCGGCATGGGCGGCACGCATAGGCGTGGCCTCCATGTGCGTGACATCCATGTGCATGCCGTCCGCATGTGTGGCGTGGGACGCGCTGCTCGTCGCGCCTCCGGCACCCTCGCCGGACCTCGTCACGCCGGATCCGCTGTCGACGCCCCTACCGGCAGCACCGAGGTCGGCGACGCCCGTGTCGGTGTGGCCCATCTCCGTGACGCCCATACCGTTCAGCCCCGTACGGAAGGCCTCTCCCTGGGGCCCGCCCAGGGGCTCGGCGGCGGCCGGCGGTTCCTGGGTGGCCTCCAGATGCTGCTGGGCCTCCGCGAGGCCGATGCCGCGTTGGAAGGCGGCCATCAGACCGGGGTCGTGTCCGGCCGGCGCCTCGTTGTCCTGGCGGGGTGCGGGGCCGCCGCGGAGCTGGGGGACGATGTGCTCCTGGGCGCGGCGGCGCGGCAGTTGGGGCTTGCCCATGGTGCCGCGCACGGCACCGGCGCGCGGGACGGGCGGGGCGCCGGCGTGCTCCGCGACCGCGGGCCGGTCCTCGGGGCGGATGCCCGGCAGTGCCTCGGCGGGGTTGGGCCGGGTCTCCTGGGTGCCGCGTACCGGCAGCGGCGCGGGTGCGCCCTCGGGCTGCGCGTGCCGGCGCCGCCCGCCGGCCGTGGCCGTGGCCGGTGCCTGCTGCGGCGCGGGCCGTCGGTCCGGCGGCGCGCCGCCCGGGGCGGTCGCCCGGCCACCGGGTCCGGCATTCGGTCCGGCGGTGCCGCCGTGGACGCCCTCCGCCGTTCCGGTGGCGGCGGACGGCCGTGTGCCCCCGGCTCCCGGCGCGCCGGCCGGTGCCCCCGGCGCACCTCCTACGGCCCCCGCGTCCCGCGGCTGCGGTACCGCCCCGGGGGCGCCCGGTGCCGTACCCAGCAAGCCCTGCGGGACGACGAGGACGGCCTGGACACCGCCGTAGATGTTGGTCTGGAGGCGGACGTTGATGCCGTGGCGGCGGGCCAGCTGGGAGACGACGAAGAGGCCGATGCGGCCGTCGGCCAGCAGGCTGGCGACGTTGACCTGGTCGGGGTCGGCGAGCAGGGCGTTCATGTTGGACTGTTCGCCGACCGGCATGCCGAGTCCGCGGTCCTCGACCTCGACCGCGAGGCCGGAGGTGACGAGGTTGGCGCGGAGCAGCACCTGGGTGTGCGGGGCGGAGAACACCGTGGCGTTCTCGACGAGTTCGGCGAGGAGGTGGATGACGTCGGCGACGGCGTGCCCGCGCAGTTCCCCGTCGATCGGCGGGACGAGCTTGACCCGGGAGTACTGCTCGACCTCGGCGATGGCGGAGCGCAGCACCTCGGTCATGGAGACGGGGTTGCTCCACTGGCGCCGGGACACGGCGCCGCCGAGCACGGCGAGGTTCTCGGCGTGCCGTCGGATGCGGGTGGCCAGGTGGTCGACGTGGAAGAGGCCCTTGAGGAGGTCCGGGTCCTCGATCTCGTTCTCGAGTTCGTCGAGGATCGAGATCTCCCGGTGCACGAGGGACTGAAGCCGCCGCGCCAGATTGACGAAGACCTCCAGCTTCTGTTCGCTGCCGGCCTGGCTGGAGAGCTGGGCCGCCTGTACGACGGCGGTGACGGCGCCGTCGTGCGCGCGGGACAGGTCGGCGGCGAGCAGCTCGAAGTCGTCGGCGTCCTCGGGTGGTCCCCCGCGCGACTTGCGCGGGGGCGGGTTCTCGCCGCGGCGCAGCGCGTCGACGAGGGCCAGCAGATCGGCCTCGCCGCGGGCGGCGTTGCGGCGCAGCATGCCGACGCGGTCGCTGACCGAGCGGGCGGCTCGGCCCGCGGCCACGGCGGCGATCACGATGCCCGCGGCCGTCACCGAGACCGCTCCGGTCAGCACGGCCAGCAGGGTCAGGCTGGGCCGGGCCCCGGTGGAGCGGACGGTGAACAGGACGGCCGCGCAGCCGCTGAGCGCCACCGCGACCGGCGGCAGCACGGCGAGGCGCATCAGCTGAGGCCGTATGTGGGTCTCGGGCAGCGCGGGAACGGGTCGGGCGACCGGCCGTCCGTGCCGACCGCCCTCACGGCGGTCGGCGCGGGCGGCCGGTGCACGGAGGTGAGACATCTGCGTCCTCGTACTGGTCCGTCGGGCCTGAATTGCTCGCGCGGGCCGCGCGAGTTGGGCGTGCGCCATCGCGGTGCCGGCCGAGGGGACCGCAAAAGAATTCGGCCCCGTGTCGCCCGACGGACACTCACAGTAGTCGCCAACGCATCATGTGCGGCGGGCAGTTGACAAAGTCCCCCGGTGATGGTCCCGCTCTGGTATGAGCCGTCGCACGCAAGGCCGATAACCACTCTCGGCTCCCCGCCTCGGAACGGCCAACGACCGATCCGACCTGCTCAATAACGGTCAGACACGGAAAGCGAGGAGCAGGGCGACCGACCCACCGCGCCCCTCGCCGACCATCGGTCCGCACCCCCTCGGCAGCCCCGGTGAGGCGACCGGGCAACCTGCCGCACCCCCGTCACCAGCCCCCAGAACATCACCCACGGTGACCTCTTTCCCCTCGGCCGCCGTGCACCCTCTCCCGCGGACGGCCGTCGTGCCGCTCGGTGTCCGTCACCGCGTCGGCCACGGCCCGCGTCCGGTCCGGGCGGCTCAGGACGTCCGCGCTGTCGACGAACTGGTCCACCGCGCCGACCGTCGGCAGCTCCCGTATGCCGGGAGCCTTGATACGGGCGACGAGGGCCCGGGTGAAGCGGTCGGCGCGCAGCACCCGGAAGGGCCGGGAGTGGTACGGGCGGGGGGCCGGGTCGACCCGGTCGGTGAGCTCCAGTTCGTTGTGCAGATGGGCGACGATCTCGTACGCGTGCACCAGGTGCCGCTCGCGGGCGTGCCAGTCCGTGGCGGCGAGAGCGGCGGTGAGCACGGGGGTGAGCCGCGGGGCCGCGGGGGTCCGGGCGAAGGCGCTGCCGAGCCACTTGCCGTAGGGCGGGTAGCGCCGGTCCATGAGCAGGCAGAGCCGCATGAGGTCGCGGACCAGGCGGGCGGCCTCGACGGCGGAACCGAGTTCGTCGCCGACCTCGCCGCAGCGTCCGACGAAGGCCTCCTCCTGGGCGATGCGCTGCCACTGGCAGGCGAGGACATGGAGCCAGAGGTCATGGGGGTACCAGCCCAGGGCGGCCCGGGCCGGGGAGAGGGTGTGCAGGCCGTCGTGGAAGACGGCGCCGGCGGTGGCCTCGGCGAGGAGCTGGGTGGGGGTGGCCAGCCAGTCCGCCGGGGTGACACCGGAGGACGGGTCGAAGCCGAGGACGGCACGGAACCAGGAGGAGACACCGGTCACTTCGACCCGATGGTGCACCCGGCCGTCGGTGACCCGCATGACCCGGATGTCGCGGTCCCCCGTGGCGGCGAAGTGGGTGGGCCAGCCGTGAAAGGTCTTGGGAAGGTGTTCGGCGAGCACATGTCTGATCCGCCCGCCGTGGCGGGACACATCGTGGGGGTGCAGGAAGAGCTGGAGGCGCGGGCCCCACTCGTGGTCGGCGGAGCGTTCGGTGTCGTAGCCGAGGACTTCGGAGCCCGGGCCGACCCGGGCCGCCGAGTGCGGAACGCCGGGAGCGGCCTCTTCCAGCAGCGAGCGCACGGCCTCCGTGTAGAAGCGCCGGGACAGCTCAAGTCCCGGTAAAAAAGCGGGGGTTGGCATATGTGCATGACTCATGCCCATGCCCCTGCCCAGGTTGTGCAGGGGCATGCACGCAGCTTTCACGTCACCGCCACATCGGCGGCGCCCTCACTTCACAAGATCGTCCGCGTCCGACGCCACCGCTTCGCCGGCCAGGTCGAGGTCTCGCTGCCCGGCCTCGCTCCGCGGCGGGACGGCGCCGCGCCACGGCCGGGTGATCGGCACCGACACCTCGCGCCACCACGGTTCGGCGGGCACCGTCCCGGACGGCTCGAAGGGCTCGCCGGGACGCGGCAGCGCCACCGCCTGGGCCACCCCGTCGCCGGCGTCCTTCGTCCACTCCCCCGGCTCGGCCCAGGCGTGCGGGGCGAGGTTGAAGGTGCCCCAGTGGATCGGCAGCAACACCCCGTGCGGACCGCCGCCCTGCAGGTCGAGGTGGGCCCGCATGCCTTCCTCGGGCGTCATGTGTATGTCGGGCCAGAACTCGCTGTACGCGCCGATCTGGATCATCGTCACGTCGAAGGGCCCGTGGTCGGCGCCGATGTCCTTGAAGCCCTCGAAGTAGCCGGTGTCACCACTGTGGTAGATCCGGTGCCGCTCACCCGCGACGACCCAGGACGCCCACAGGGTGTGCTGGGTGTTGCGCAGCCCACGGCCGCAGAAGTGGCGGGCCGGGGTGGCCGTCAGGGTGAGCCCGCCGACCTTGGTCTCCTCGTGCCAGTCCAGTTCGCGCAGCCGGTCGGCGGGGACGCCCCACTGTTCGAGGTGGGCGCCGACCCCGAGCGGCACCGCGAAGAGGGTGTCCGTGCCGGCCAGCGCCTTGATGGTGGGCAGGTCGAGGTGGTCGTAGTGGTCGTGCGAGATGACCACCACGTCGACCGGGCCGAGTGCGGCCAGCGGCAGCGGCGCCGGGTGCAGCCGCTTGGGCCCGGCGAACGGGAACGGCGAGCAGCGCTCGCCCCAGACGGGGTCGAACAGGACGCGGTGCCCGTCGATCTCCGCGAGCACGCTGGAGTGCCCCATCCAGGTCACCCGCAGCCCGCTCGCGGCGGGCCGGGCGAGGTCGGCGACGGTGGTGGCGTGCACCGGTACGGTGCCCTGGGGAGCGCGGCGGGCGCGCTGCTCCTTCTCGAAGTAGATCTTCGCGAAGTCGAGCATCGAGCCCGAGGGACGCATGCGGGTGGTGCCGCCCGGGTTCTGGAAGACACCGTCCTTGAAGTGCGGTGAGCCCTGGATGCGGGCCATGCGCTCGCCGCTGGGGTCCACGCCGAAGGCAGCGGGCCGCAGCACGCGGAGCCCGGAGCTCAGGGAACGCAAACGGGTCACGGTACCTCCAGTGGTGTGGCCAGGGTCCTCCATTATGGTCGGCCCCTCGGGTGGTCGGCGTTGACACCCTGCCGCCCAGCTCCGGATACTGACCCACTGTTCAGTAGCACCCCCTTTTCACGAACCTCTCGGGAGCCACTATGGCCGCTCCACTGATGTCTCTCGTCTGGACCGATCACATCACCGGCCGGCAGGGCTTCCTGGTCGTCGACCGGCTGGTGCGGGGCGTGGCGAGCGGCGGTCTGCGGATGCGGCCGGGCTGCACCCTGGAGGAGGTCACCGGGCTGGCGCGCGGCATGACGATGAAGGAGGCCCTGCACTACAACCCCGAGGGCCGCTACATCCCCCTGGGCGGCGCCAAGGGGGGCATCGACTGCGATCCGCAGGACCCGGGGTCCTACCCCCTGCTGGTCCGCTACCTGCGAGCCATGCGGCCGTACGTCGAGAGCTTCTGGACCACCGGCGAGGACCTCGGCCTGACCCAGGACCTGGTGGACCGGGCGGCCGCCGAGGCGGGGCTGGTCTCCTCGATCCAGGCCGTGTATCCGCTGCTGGACGACGAGGCCGCGGCCCGGCGGCGGCTGGCGGACGCCTTCGCCATCGAGGTGGACGGGATCGGCCTCGACGAGCTGGTCGGCGGCTGCGGGGTCGCCGAGTCGGTGCTGACGGCCCTGGACCGGGCCGGGGTGCCGTACCCGGGGACGCGGGTCGCGGTGCAGGGGCTGGGCACGATGGGCGGGGCCACGGCGCGTTTCCTGGCCCGCGCGGGGCTCACGGTGGTGGCCGTCGCCGACGTCAAGGGCACGATCGCCAACCCGGCGGGCCTGGACGTCGAGGCGCTGCTGCGCGCGCGGGACGCGTACGGCACCGTCGACCGCGCGGTGCTGCGCCCGGGCGATCTGGAACTGCCGGGCGACGCCTGGCTGTCCGCCGACGCGGAGGTGCTGGTGCCGGCGGCGGTGTCGTACGCCGTCGACACGGCCAACGAGCACCTGGTCACCGCCCGCTGGATCGTGGAGGCGGCCAATATGCCCGTGCTGCCCGAGGCGGAGGAGCGGCTCGCGGCGCGCGGGGTGACCGTGCTGCCGGACGTGGTGGTCAACTCGGGTACCAACGCCTGGTGGTGGTGGACCCTGTTCGGCGACATCGGCCCGGACACGGACGAGGCGTTCGCGCACACCCGCCGCTCGATGCGGGCCCTGGTGGAGCTGATGCTGGATCGCGCGGAGTCCGACGGCACGACCCCGCGCGCCGCGGCCCACGCCCTGGTGAGCGACCGGCTGCCGGTGATCGCGGAACGGTTCGGCTGGTACCGGTGAGGGGACGGATGCGCAGCGGCGCCCGAGCAGCGGAGCGAGGACCAGCGCGAAGAGCGCGGTGAGGGTGGTGGCGGCCTGGGCGGCGAAGCAGCCGGCGTCCGAAGAGGGCGAGTCCGAGTGCGGTGACGAACGGGCTGTTCAGGCCGGTGGCCGGCACGGGGGTTCCGGCCGTGGCGGCCGGCAGGGCAGTGGTGATCATGGCGGGTGGGCCGTATCGGTCGGTGCGGCGGCCGGTGAGCGCGGCGGGCTCACGGCTGGGTGTCGCGGGTGAGGACGACGGCGTAGCGGCACTCGGCGTCGCCGGCATTGGCGAAGACGCGCTCGGCCGGCGGGCCGAGTTCGACGGTGTCGCCGGCGTCGAGTTCATGGACGGTGTCGCCGTCGTGGAAGGTCAGGCGGCCGTCGAGGACCCAGACGAGCTGCCGTACGAAGGCGAAGGCGGCCGCCGGATAGGGCACCCGGGCCCCGGCGGGCAGGCGGATCTCGGCGATCTCCGCCGGGAACCGCGGTCCGGTGATCTGGCGGCGCCGGTAGCCGGTGCCGGGGTCGCGCCACTCGGCCGCGTCGGCGCCGCGCCGCACTCCCGCGGTGTCGGCCGTGGTGTCCTGCGCGCCTTCGGCGAGGGCCAGCAGGGAGGCGACGCTCAGCTGGAACGCGGCGGACAGCTTGCCGAGGACGACGGCGGTGGGGCTGCTCTCGCCGCGTTCGATCCGGCTGATCATCGCGGGGGAGACACCGGAGGCGTCCGCGAGCTGCGCCAGGGTCCAGCGGCGGCGCTCCCGCTCGGTGCGGACACGGGCCGCGATCCCCGCCGCCAGGGAGTCCGTCGACGGATCTACTATGTTGGACATGAATCCAATATACGAGAGAGACGGGACGGTGCGGATCCGCCCGGCCCGCTCCGCCGACGCGGAGGCCGTACGCGCGATCCGCGACCACGCGGTCGAGCATTCGACGGCCCTGTGGACCGAGACCACGCAGACTCCCGCCGAGGGTGCGGCGTGGCTCGCCGTCCATCTGGCGCGCGGCTCGGCGTTCGTGGCCGAAGTGGCGGGCGAGGTGGCCGGATTCGCGGTGTACGGCCCGTGGCGCGAGCTGGACGGCTACCGGCACACCGTGGAGGACTCCGTCTACGTGCGGGAGGACCGGCACGGGCTCGGCATCGGCTCGGCGCTGCTGGGCGCTCTCATCGCCGCGGCGCGGGAGGCCGGCCACCACGTCATGATCGCCGGCATCGAGGCGGAGAACGCCGCGTCGGTCCGGCTGCACCAGCGGTTCGGCTTCGAGCACGCCGGCACGGTCCGGGAGGTGGGCGTCAAGTTCGGCCGCCGGCTGGACCTCACGCTCATGCGGCTGCCGCTGGACCGGGACGGCAACACGCGCGGGGGTGCGACCGATTAGGGTGACCGCGTGGCGAGAGTGCGGTTGAGCGTGGCCGAGCGGCGGGAGGAACTGCTGCGGGCCGCCATCGAGCAGATCGAGGCGCGGGGCGTGGCGGCGGTACGGATCGCCGATGTCGCCTCGGCGCTCGGCGTGAGCAACGCGCTGGTGCTGTACCACTTCTCGACGAAGGAGAAGCTGGTCGCCGCCGCCTTCGCCTACGCCGCCGAGGACGACCTGGCGCATCTGCGCAAGCTGCTGGGCCGCCGCACGTCGGCGTCGCGCCGGCTGCGGACGGCGGTGCGCTGGTACGCCCCGACCGGGCAGGCCAAGGGCTGGCGGCTGTGGATCGAGGGCTGGGCGGTGGCGCTGCGCGAACCCGCCCTGCGGGGGGTCACCCAGGAGCTGGACCAGCAGTGGAAGGCGGCGATCGCCGAGGTCATCGCCGAAGGGGTGGCCGCCGGTGAGTTCCGGTGCCCCGACCCCACGGCCACGGCACTGCGGCTGACCGCCCTGCTCGACGGGCTCGCCGTCCAGCTCACCTCCTACCCGGGCGCCCTGTCGCGTGTCCGGGCGCAGGAGTGGGTCGACGAGGCGCTGGCGCGCGAACTGGGGCTGCCCGAGGAGCAGTGAGGGGCGGCCCCGTCAGGATGCCGCCCCTCACCCGCTCCCACGGCCTCAAGCCACGGAAGCGATCCGCATCTTGATGTCGTCCGGGGAGAGCGTCCCCTTGGCCGTCACATGGTCGCCCGACGACTCGCCGCGCAGCCGCCGTCCGATCCACGGCACCAGGTACTCACGGGCCCAGTGCACGTCGTCGCGGCGGACCTCCAGGGTGCCGCGGGGCGGCAGCGGCGGCCACGGCTGGTCCGGGTCGGCCGGCACCTCGACGCCGAGCGCCTGACCGGCCCGCAGCGCCACCCGCGTGTGCCCCTCGGGAGACAGGTGCAGCCGGTCGCCGTCCCAGGCCCGCCGGTCCTGCACGGTCTTCAGGGACCACAGGTCGAGAACCGGGCAGCCGTACCGGTCGGCGATGGCCCGGACATGCCCGTTGTAGGTGGCGATCTTGCCGCGCAGATGCTTGAGGACGGGCACGCCCCGGGTGTCGAACCCGGTGGTCACCAGAACCGTGCCGACGGCCTCGGTCAGTTGGGCCACGGCCCGCTCGAACCGCTCGGCCACCTCGTCGGGGTCGGTGCCGGGGCGGATGATGTCGTTGCCGCCCGCGGCGAAGGAGACCAGGTCCGGGGCGAGTTCCAGGGCCTGCGGCACCTGGTCCGCCACGATCTGGTCGAGCAGCTTCCCGCGCACCGCGAGGTTGGTGTACTCGAAGTCGCCCTCGGGCTGCCGGTCCGACAGCAGAACCGCGAACCGGTCCGCCCAGCCGACGAAGGCCCCGTCGGGGCCGGGGTCGCCCACGCCCTCGGTGAAGCTGTCCCCCACCGCCACGTACGACCCGATCACTGATGCCTTGTCACTCTTCGAATCGTCTGCCACATCGGACCATGATTCACCTTCGACTGTGACCTACGCGACCGTAATAAGGGGTTGACGAACGGTGAGATAAGACACGCCTAAATACTCGACCAAGCCAGGAATAACCCTCTGGACAGGGGCGTTGAAGGGTCGATCCCCCGAAGGCCGGACCCGGGGATCGGGGGTCCGGCCTACGGAGTGCGTGTCAGATCAGTGGGGGTTCCGGATCAGCCGACGGTGACGCCCTTGGAGCGGAGGTAGCCGACCGGGTCGATGTCGGAGCCGTAGTCGGGGCTGGTCCGGATCTCGAAGTGGAGGTGCGGGCCGGTCACGTTGCCGGTGGCGCCGGAGAGACCGACCTGCTGGCCCGCGGTCACGGTCTGGCCGACCGAGACGGAGAGCGCGGAGAGGTGGCCGTACTGCGCGTAGTAGCCGTCGGCGAGCCTGATGACGACCTGGTTGCCGTAGGCGCCGCCCCAGCCGGCCGTGACGACCGTGCCCGTGCCGACGGCCTTGACCGGGGTGCCGGTCGGGACGACGAAGTCGACGCCGGTGTGGTAGCCGCTGGACCACATGCTGCCGGCCACGTGGTAGCCGGTGCCGATGGCTCCACCGGTGACAGGAAGGTTGAAACCGGAGGCGGTCGTCGTCGACGTGTCCGAGGAGGAGGCCGCGTTCGAGGACGACGACGAGGAGGGGGCGGAGGACCGCGAGTCGGGCCGCGCGTGGGACCGCGTCCCGGACCGGGAGTCCGAGCTCGGGGTGTCCGTCGTCGCGGCGTGGCGGCCGCCGAGCGTGAGCTTGAGACCGGGGTGGATCAGCGAGGGGTTGTCGCCGACCGCCTGCCGGTTGTCGGCGTAGAGCCGGGGCCAGCCGCCGTCGACGTGGTGGTCGCGGGCGATCTTCGAGAGATAGTCGCCGGGCACCACCGTGTAGACGCGGTGCGTGGAATTCCCGGTGCCGGAATCCTGGACGGCGGTCTTCTGAGCGGCGGCCTTTCGCACGGCGGTCTTCTCGACGGCCGGAAGCGACTGCGTGGTCTTTTCGGAGACGGACTGCGAGGTGGCCGCGTGGGCGCCGGTGGCCCCCATGAGCGGCAGAGCCAGCGCGGCGCCACCGGTTCCGGCGACGGCCATCGAGCGGGTGAAACGCTGGGACTTGGGGCGGCGGTGCTTACCCTTCGCGGGCATGACGCATTCCTCTCCGGCGCCTACGAGGTGAGCTGTCGGGTTCGGGCTGGAGCTGCCCGGCCACGCGGGAAGACGTGGCTACACCCCTAGCCGCCCCGGGAACCGGAACAGGCGGTCATACCTGGTGGGTCCCCCGCTCCTGCCGAGCACGGGTGAGTGTGTGTGGGGACTCCGGGCGGCGGCAGGATTCGGCGTTCCGTCCGGATGCGTGGCGAACGTAAGCGAGTAGGACGCACGTAAACAAGGGGTAGGTTCCGTCTGTCCGAGTTTCGCTTGATCCGTTACGGGAATAACCGGTCACCCTCCGTGAATTCCAGCCTTACGTGCTTTTCTAATCACCTTGAAAAGCACGGGAATTACGTGAACATGACGCGCGACGGACGGTCACGAATATGACGCTCCTCACGCACGTCACACCACGTCCCCTTATTCCAGACCGAGTTGCAATGAAGACACCAATTCGGACAGAAGGCTCAGATGCGACGTAGCCGGAGAACCGTCGCATCCAGGTCGCCGCACAGCTCCGTACGCAGCCCGTGGTGCAGCAGAACGGCACCTCGATGCACTTCGCCCGTTTCGCGGCATTCGTACGATGCGGTCGGGTCGAGTCCGCGCAGCCGCAGGGCCGGCATCGGCTCGCCGTAGCTCTGCGCCTGGAGCCAGGCGAGGACCACGGTCTCGTCGCCGAGCGTGTACTGGACCGCGCTGAGCCCGCCGGTCGGCGGCCGCAGCCGGAACTGGTCGCCGCGCTGCACCAGGGGCCGGATGTCCTTGTAGAGCTCCACCCAGCGGCCGGCCTCGGCCAGCTCCTCCTCGGTCCACTGCGAGAGGTCGCCGCCGACGCCGAGCGCCCCGGCCATGGAGCTGACGAAGCGGAAACGCAAACTGCTGACCCGGCCGTTGAGCTGGTGGTTCGGGCTGTCGGTGACCCAGGCGGACATCACCCGGGCCGGGTGGATCTGGCTGAAGCCGTGCTGGATGGCGAGCCGGTCCAGCGGGTCGGTGTTGTCGGAGGTCCACACCTCGTCGGTACGGCTCATGATGCCGAGGTCGATCCGGCCGCCACCGCCGGAGCAGGACTCGATGGCGACGTTCGGGTGGGCCGCCCGGATCCGGTCGAGCAGGGCGTACAGCCCGCGGACATGGTCGACCCACAGGCGCTGCGGGTAGGGCTCACCGGGCCAGCCCGCGTCGGTGAAGCAGCGGTTGAAGTCCCACTTGACGTAGTCGATCGGGGCGCTGGACAGCAGGGTGTCGAGCTGCTCCCAGAGGTACTCCTGGACGTCCTCGCGGGCGAGGTTGAGGACGAGCTGATTTCGGAGTTCCGTCCGCTTTCGCCCCTTCTGGTACTGCACCCAGTCGGGGTGCGCGCGGTACAGGTCGCTGTCCGCGTTGACCATCTCGGGCTCGACCCAGATGCCGAACTGCATGCCGAGAGCGTGCACGTATTCAGCGAGGGGCTTGAGGCCCTTGGGGAAGCGGTCCGGGTTGGGCGTCCAGTCGCCGAGGCCCGCGCGGTCGCTGGTGCGGGCACCGAACCAGCCGTCGTCGACCACGAACAGCTCGACGCCGATCGCGGCGGCCCGGCGGGCGAGGGTGGCCTGCTGCTCCTCGGAGATGTCGAAGGTGGTGGCCTCCCAGGAGTTGAACAGCACCGGCCGGTCCCGGTCGGCGTCGGGGATGACGTACGCCCGCTGGTAGGCGTGCCAGGCCCGGCTGGCCCCGCCGAAGCCGCCGTCGGTCCACAGGCCCGCGAAGACCGGGCTGGTGTACGACTCGCCCGCGGCCAGCATCAGCAGGCCCGAGTCGTCGTAGCCGGCCCCACCGGTGATCTGCACGCGCGCGTCGGGGAGTTGGGCGACGGCGATCCGCCAGGAGCCGGACCAGCCGAGGGCGCAGCCCCAGACCTCGCCGCGCTCCTCGGTGGCGTCGGTGTCGAGGGCGACCCAGGGCAGGTGCTGGTGGCTGGTGTGGCCGCGGCGGCTGCCGATGACCTTCTCGCCGTAGGTGAGCGGCGCGCTGGTGAGGCGGGACTCGGCGGCCCAGCGGCCGTGCAGCTGGGAGAGCCGCCAGCCCTCGCGGTCCGGGAGCGTCCAGGCGGCGGGGTCGGCACGCAGCAGCTCCAGGCGCGCGTCTCCCTGGTTGTCGACGGTCACCCAGCGCTCGACGACGTCGCCGCGCATCCGGTAGTGCAGGGTGATGAGGATCCCGTCGTCCCGGAAACGCAGGCGGAGCCCCGCACCGTCCGCGGTCTCCCCGGCGCCGCCGTCCGTCTCGTACGACTCGAAGGTCCACTCGGTGCCGCGGCGCTCCTCGGTGCGCACGGACAGCGCGGGGCGGACGAAACGGGGACCGCCCTCGACTGGGTACTCCTCACGGCCGTCCAGCGGGGACTCGAACGCCCAGTAGCCGGGCAGCGCCCGGGTGCTGAGCTCCTCGGCGTCGGCGAGCCCGATCTTCGGGCCCCAGTGGAGGTGGAGCAGTTCGTCGTCCTCCGTGAGGTGCAGCGCGTAGCTGCTGCCCGGGCCCGACAGGAGCCAGGTACGACCGTTTTCGGCGATGTCCACCACGAGAAACCTCACACAGGTGCCAACAGATCCGCTCAAGCACCAACATCATCAAGGGCGCAGGGCCCGGTGGCAACGCCTGTGGACAACTCATTGCCCGTGGAAACCGATGTCGTATGGTCGATCCAGTGCCCGTCGACGAGCAGCGCCGACGGGGCCGACCGGGAGGAGCCCCCGTGACGCAGCAGGTCCCGTCGACCGAGCCCGAGCTGGCCGGTGTGCGCAACTTCCGCGACGTGGGCGGCCTGCCGACCGCGGACGGGCGCCGGGTCCGGCACGGTGTGCTGTTCCGCAGCGGGCATCTGGCGCACGCGACGGAGCAGGACGCGGAGTTCCTCGCCTCCCTCGGCCTGCACACGATCTTCGACTTCCGCAACGCGGCCGACCAGAAGCTGGAGGGCCCGGACGTCGAGCTGCCCGGCGTGCGGAACGTGAACCTGCCGCTGACCGACCCGGCACACGGCGCCGAGTTCTGGACGATGGTCCGCGAGGGCGACATCGAGCAGCTGCGCGGCCTCCTGGGCGACGGCAAGGCCGCGAACCGGATGGTCAGCTCGTACCGCACGATCGTCAGGGAACGCACCGACGAGCACTCGCGCGTGCTGCACGGTCTCGCCGAGGACAGCGTCCCGGCGCTGATGCACTGCGCGGCCGGCAAGGACCGGGCGGGCGTCTCCATAGCCGTGACGCTCCTGGCGGTGGGCGTGGAGCGGGACGCGATCCTCGCCGACTACCTGGAGTCCAACGCCAAGCACCGCCGCTACAAGGTGCGGCGCAGCGGCGGCGGTGACAGCGCGTACGGCCCCGAGGTGATGGAGCTGCTGAGCCCGCTCTTCGAGGCCCGCGCGGAGTATCTGACGGCGGCCTTCGAGAGCATCGAGGAGACGTGGGGTGACGTCGACACGTACCTGGAGCAGGGCCTGAAGCTCACCCCGGAGACCCGCGAGCGGCTGCGCGGGCGCCTCCTCGACTGAGGCCGGGCGGCCGGGCGGAGACGGGAGCGCTCAGCCCTTGCCGCCGACGGCGAACAGCAGATAGAGGAACGCGGCGAAGACGTGCCCGACGGCGATGTAGATGATCAGCCGGACCCACAGGGCCCGGGGGAACTTCTCCTCGATGTTGCTCATGGCAGCTCTCCGGTGATCGGCCCCAGGCACAGCGCGGCCAGGGGACTCTGCAGCAGGGTGTGGACGAACAGCAGCTCGACCCCGTCGTGGTCCTCGGCGGCGAGGCGGTGCGGGGTGAGCGAGTCGAAGTGGGCACTGTCGCCGGGCGCGAGGACATGGGTGGTGTCACCGAGGCGCAGCCGGAGCCTCCCGTGCAGGACGTACAGCCACTCCTCGCCGGGATGCACCCGCACGATGTCGCCCTGGGTGCCGTACGGCACCCGGACGCGCAGCGCCTGCATGCCGCGGCCGGACGCCCCGGCCTGCCAGTACGTCCAGCCGCCCGCCCCGGTCGGCTCCATGTCCGAGGTCCGCACGATCGCGTCCTTGTCGGCGACCGTCTCGCCGAGCAGCTCGGAGACCGTCGTACCGTAGACACGGGCGAGCGAGAGCAGCATCGGCAGCGAGGGCTGCCGCTGCCCGGTCTCCAGCCGGGAGAGGTGAGCCGGCGACAGCCCGGCGTCCCGGGCCGCGGCCTCCAGGGTGAGGCCGGCGCGGCGGCGCAGGGAGCGCAGCTGCGGGGCGACGGCGGGCAGGTCGTCGCCGGGACCGGCGGGAGGCGCCGGGTCTGAGGCGTTCATGCTTCTATTGAGCCGGATTATTGCCTCAGCGGCAATTTTCTTGCCTCAGAGACAAAAAACGGGGGCCGCCCGCAGGCGACCCCCGCTCAGTGTCAGCGGTTGGCCACCGCCTGCTTGATGAGGGTCTTGCCGAAGTCCCACATCAGGCCGCCGCCGCTGTGCGCGTCGTCCATCACGTCCGTGAAGGCGGCCACGAAGCGGTCCACGTCCGTCTCGTCGACGATCAGCGGCGGGATGAGCTTGATGACCTCCAGATGGTCGCCGGAGACCTGGGTGAGGATCCGGTGCCGTTGCAGCAGCGGTACGACGACCATCTGCGCGAACAGGCCCTTGCGGGCGGCCTGGAGCATGGTCCAGCGGCTGCGGAGCTTGAGCGAGCTGGGCCTGCCGAACTCGATGCCGATCATCAGGCCCCGGCCGCGTACGTCGGCGAGCAGCTCGTACTTGTCGATCAGTTCGGTGAGCCGCGACTTGAGCCGCTCCCCCACGACCCGCGCGCCCGCGACGACCTGTTCGTTCTCCATGACGGAGAGAACGGCGAGGCCGGCCGCCATCGCCTGGGCGTTGGCGCCGAAGCTCGCCGAGTGGACCAGGACCCGGTCCATGGACGAGTAGACCTTCTTGAAGATCCAGTCCTTGCCGAGGGTCGCGCCCACCGGGACGTAACCGCCGGACAGCGCCTTGGCCACGCACACCAGGTCCGGCTCGACGCCGTCCTCGTGCTGATAGGCGTAGAAGTCGCCGGTGCGGCCGAGGCCGGTCTGCACCTCGTCGGCGATCAGCAGCGCCTTGTGCCTGTGCAGCAGCTCCTGGGCGCCGCGCAGGTAGCCGGGCGGCGCCTCGTGCACGCCCTTGCCCTGGATCGGCTCGACGATCAGGGCGGCGACGTCGCCCTTCTTCAACTCACGTGCCAGGGCGTCGAGATCACCGAGGGGCACGGCCGTGTCGGGCAGCAGTGGGGCGAAGCCGTCCCGGAAGCCGTCCTCGCCGTTGACCGACAGCGAGCCGGTGGTCAGGCCGTGGAAGGCATGGTCGCAGTAGAGGACGCGGGGTCTGCCGGTGGCGAAGCGGGCGAACTTCAGCGCCGTCTCGACCGCCTCGGTGCCGCTGTTGCCGAAGAACACCCGGTCCAGGTGCGGACTGTGGGCGAGCAGCCGCTCGGCGAGCAGTCCGGGCAGCGGCTGGCAGTCGAAGCGGGTGAGGTCGGCCAGCTGCGCGTCCAGGACGTCGTGCAGCGCCTTGCGGACGACGGGGTGGTGGCGGCCCAGGCCCATCACCCCGAACCCGGCGAGCATGTCCAGGTAGTCGTTGCCGTCCTCGTCCCAGAAATGGGCGCCCTCGGCCCGCTCGTAGACCTTGTCGAAGCCGATGGTGTGCAGCATGCGCGGGAGCTGGTGGTTGAGGTACCTGCTGTGCAGCTCGTACCGCTCGGCTCCGCGCTCGGCCAGCAAGGCGCCAAGGTCGAACTCCTTACTCATTGCCTCTCCTTGTCAACGCCCTCGGCATCAGCGCCCCTCAGGGGCGCGGGGCGCATCGATTTGCGGCTACCGCCGCGGGGCGCGACCAGTCCGGACGGCGCCGCACCCGCCGCACGACCCCCCGCGGCACCCCCGTAGGCACCCTCGGCCCCCCGCCCCGCGAGGCTCGCTCCGATGCGCCCCGCGATCTCCACCGGCGTCAGCCCGATGTCGGCCAGCACCTCCCCCCGCTTCGCATGCGCCAGAAACTGCTCCGGAATCCCGAACCGCCGTACCGGTACGTCCACTTCCGCGTCTCCGAGCGCGAGCGCGACCGCCGCGCCGACGCCGGCCGCCCGGCTGTTGTCCTCGACGACGGCCACCAGTTCGTGCTGGGCCGCCAGGACCGGCAGCGCGGGGTCCACGGGCTTGACCCAACGGGGGTCCACGACCGTGCAGTCGATGCCCCGGGCGGCCAGCAGCTCCGCGGCCTGGAGACAGACCGGCGCCATCACACCGACCGCGACCAGCAGCACCTGGGCGTCCGCACCACGGTGCAGCACGTCCAGCCCGCCGATCCGGTCGACCGCCGGGATCTCCGGACCCACCGACTCCTTCGGGAACCGCACCAGCGTGGGCGCGTCGTCCACGGCGACCGCCTCCCGCAACTGGAGGCGCAGCTGCTCGGCGTCGCGCGGGGCGGCGATCCGCAGGCCGGGGACCACCTGGAGCACGGACATGTCCCACATCCCGTTGTGGGAGGCACCGTCGACTCCGGTGACACCCGCCCGGTCCAGGACGAACGTCACCCCGCAGCGGTGCAGCGCCACGTCCATCAGCACCTGGTCGAAGGCACGGTTCAGGAACGTGGCGTAGACGGCGACGACCGGGTGCAGTCCGCCGGTCGCGAGACCCGCCGCCGAGACCGCGGCGTGCTGCTCGGCGATGCCCACGTCCCAGACCCGGTCGGGGAAGCGCGCGGCGAACCTGCCGAGGCCGACCGGGTGCAGCATGGCCGCGGTGATCGCCACGACGTCGTCGCGCTCCTCGCCGATCCGGACGATCTCGTCGCCGAACACCGAGGTCCAGGAGGGCCCGTTGGACGGCGCGAGCGGCTCGCAGGTGAGCGGGTCCATCACGCCGACGGTGTGGAAGTGGTCCTCCTCGTGGGCGAGGGCGGGTTCGTAGCCGCGCCCCTTCTCCGTGAGGCAGTGCACGAGCACCGGCCCGTGGAAGCGCTTCGCGCGTCTGAGCGCCGACTCGACCGCCCTGATGTCGTGGCCGTCGATCGGGCCGACGTACTTGAGGCCCAGGTCCTCGAACATGCCCTGCGGGGCGAAGGCGTCCTTGAAGCCCTTCTTGGCGCCGTGCAGGGACTCGTAGACGGTGTTGCCGACGAGCGGGGTGCGCAGCAGTACGTCCTTGCCCCAGGCCAGCATCTTCTCGTAGCCGTCGGTGGTGCGCAGCGTGGCCAGATGGTTGGCGAGCCCGCCGATGGTGGGGGCGTACGACCGCTCGTTGTCGTTGACGACGATGATCAGCGGCCGGTCCTTGGCGGCCGCGATGTTGTTGAGCGCCTCCCAGGCCATCCCGCCGGTCAGCGCGCCGTCGCCGATCACCGCGACGACATGGCCCTTCTCCCCCTGCACCTGGCGGGCCTTGGCCAGGCCGTCGGCCCAGCCGAGCGCGGTGGAGGCGTGGCTGTTCTCGATGATGTCGTGCTCGGACTCCTCGCGCGAGGGGTATCCGGACAGGCCGCCCTTGCCGCGCAGCTTGGAGAAGTCCTGACGGCCGGTCAGCAGCTTGTGCACATAACTCTGGTGACCGGTGTCCCAGAGGATGCGATCGACCGGGGACTCGAAGACCCGGTGCAGTGCGACGGTCAGTTCCACGACACCCAGGTTGGGGCCGAGGTGACCGCCGGTCCTGGCGACCGCGTGCACCAGGAACTCGCGTATTTCTTCGGACAGTTCACGAAGCTTCGCCTCGGACAGCGCCTTCAGGTCGCGTGGTCCCCGGATGGTCTCCAGAATCGTCACGCTCGGCCCCCTCTCGGTCCGTGCTGTTCAGCTCACGGTGACGGCGGGTGTTCCGGACCCGGCGCCGTCCTGCTCCATCTGTTCGGCGATCTTCATCGCCTCCTCGATGAGGGTCTCCACGATCTTCGACTCGGGGACGGTCTTGATGACCTCGCCCTTGACGAAGATCTGGCCCTTGCCGTTGCCGGAGGCGACGCCCAGGTCGGCCTCCCGTGCCTCGCCGGGACCGTTGACCACACATCCCATGACGGCGACGCGCAGCGGCACCTCCATGCCCTCCAGGCCGGCCGTCACCTCGTCGGCCAGCTTGTAGACGTCGACCTGGGCACGCCCGCAGGACGGGCAGGAGACGATCTCCAGGCGCCGCTGCCGGAGGTTCAGGGACTCCAGGATCTGGATGCCGACCTTGACCTCCTCGGCGGGCGGCGCGGACAGCGACACCCGGATGGTGTCGCCGATGCCCTGGGAGAGCAGCGCGCCGAAGGCCACCGCCGACTTGATCGTGCCCTGGAAGGCCGGGCCGGCCTCCGTGACGCCGAGGTGGAGCGGGTAGTCGCACTGGGCGGCGAGCTGCCGGTAGGCCTCGATCATCACGACCGGGTCGTTGTGCTTGACGGAGATCTTGATGTCCCGGAAGTCGTGCTCCTCGAAGAGCGAGGCCTCCCAGAGAGCGCTCTCCACCAGCGCCTCCGGGGTGGCCTTGCCGTACTTCTCGAGGAGCCGTCGGTCCAGCGAGCCGGCGTTGACCCCGATCCGGATCGGTGTGCCGTGGTCCTTCGCGGCCCGCGCGATCTCCCGCACCTTGTCGTCGAACTGCTTGATGTTGCCGGGATTGACGCGGACGGCGGCACAGCCGGCCTCGATCGCCGCGAACACGTACTTCGGCTGGAAGTGGATGTCCGCGATCACCGGGATCTGGGACTTCCGCGCGATCGTCGCCAGGGCGTCCGCGTCGTCCTGCGTGGGGCAGGCGACGCGGACGATCTGGCAGCCGGACGCGGTGAGTTCGGCGATCTGCTGGAGGGTCGCGCCGATGTCCGACGTACGGGTCGTGGTCATCGACTGCACCGACACCGGGGCACCGCCCCCGACGGCCACCGGTCCGACGTGGATCTGCCGCGACACGCGCCGCTCGGCGACCGGCCGGGCCGGGACCTCGGGGAGGCCCAGGGAGATGGCGGTCATGCGGTCACTCCCGGTTTCCGGTGACCGTCTCGCGCATGGCGCGCAGCGACTCCTTCAGGGACCCCATGGTGGCGAGGACGGCGGTGGGCTCGTAGCCGCAGTGCGCCATGCAGTTGGCGCAGCGCGGGTCCTTGCCGCGACCGTACTTGTCCCAGTCGGTCTCCTCGATGAGTTCGCGGTACGTCGGCACGTACCCGTCGCTCATCAGGTAGCAGGGGCGCTGCCAGCCGAAGAGCGAGTAGTTCGGGATCGCCCACGCCGTGCACGGGAAGTCGACCTTGCCCTCCAGGAAGTCCAGGAAGAGCGGGGAGTGGTTGAGCCGCCACCTGCGCCGGTTGCCGCCCGCGAAGGCCTTCTTGAACAGCTCGCGGGTCTGTGCCACGCCGAGGAAGTGCTCCTGGTCGGGGGCCTTCTCGTAGGCGTAGGCGGGCGAGATCATCATCTCGTCGACCTTGAGGTCGTCGTTGAGGAAGTTGAGCACCTCGATGATGGTCTGCGGGGTGTCGGTGTTGAAGAAGGTCGAGTTGGTGGTCACCCGGAAGCCGCGCCGCTTGGCCTCCTTTATGGCCGCCACCGCCTCGTCGAACACGCCCTCCTTCGCCACGGACTCGTCGTGCCGCTCACGCAGCCCGTCGATGTGCACCGCGAAGGCGAAGTAGGGAGAGGGCGTGAACTTGTCCATCTTCTTGCGCAGCAGCATGGCGTTGGTGCAGAGGAAGACGTACTTCTTCTTCGCCACCAACTGGCGCACGATCTCGTCGATCTGAGGGTGCATCAGGGGTTCGCCGCCCGCGATGGACACCATCGGCGCACCGGACTCCAACACCGCCCCGACGGCCTGCGCGACCGGCATGCGCTGCTTGAGCACACCTGCCGGGTGCTGGATCTTGCCGCAGCCCTCGCACTTCAGGTTGCATGCGAAGAGGGGTTCCAGCTCCACGATCAGTGGGAACTTGTCCCGCTTGCGGAGCTTCTGTTCAGCCAAGTAAGTCGCGACCTTGATGGACTGGCGCAGCGGCATGGCCATCTGGCTCACCTCCGGGGGAGCAACAAAGAACGGTGCCATTCGAAGAAAGCTGGAAGAACGGATCGAAGAACGCGGAAAGCCGATATTCCACCGCGCACCGTGCCGATCCGGACGAGTTCATGTTCAGGAGCGTCCACGACCACCCTGACGGCCGCAACCGGGCGTTCGCCCGCGCGCACGGCGCTCAGGAGCGTGGCCGCCGACTCCATGTCGACCGCGATTGCGCCGGTCGCGAGCAGGTCGGACCGTTCGTGACCGCGGACGACGTGATCGGAACCGGTGACGGGGCCGGTGTGGACGGTGCGGCCGGGTACGGTCCGCACGAGTTCTTTCACGAGGAGTTCGGTGCCGACGCAGGGGACACTGCCGCGCGGGTCCCGGGTCTCCTCGGCGACGACCAGGTCGCCGGGGTGCATCCCGGGGGCCAGTCCCGCGCAGAAGCCGGTGGCCAGCACGGCGGCACCGGCGAGCGACGGGTCGGCCAGGACCCGGGTGACGGACCGTTCCGCCGCCCTGGGACCCATGCCGGTGCGCAGCACGGTGACCGGCCCGCCCGCGCCGCCGCGTTCGCCGGCGCGCAGGGCCAAGTGCTCGATGCCGAGCGCGCAGGCGATCAGCAACGGAGCCGGAGCGGGCGTGGTATTCATTCAGCTCCTCTCGGCCTCGGGCATGGGCTCGCCGTGGAGGTACCGGCCGAGCGCGGTGAGTGGGAAGACCTGCCGGTAGAGGTGGTAGTTGATGGAGAAGTCCCAGGGGAAGCCGGTGCCGGTGAAGTAGGGCTCGTCCCAGGAGCCGTCCTCCTGCTGGGTCTCGGCCAGCCACCGCACGCCCCGCTCGACGGCCTTGGCGTCCTTCTCCCCCGCCGCGAGCAGCGCCATCAGCGCCCACGCGGTCTGGGAGGCGGTGGAGGCGCCGCGCCCGCTCCATTCGTCGGCGTACTTGTAGGAGCGCAGGTCCTCGCCCCAGCCGCCGTCCTCGTTCTGGACCTGCTCCAGCCAGGTCACCGCGCGTCTGATCGCCGGGTGCGAGGCGGGCAGCCCGGACGCGGTCAGCGCGGGCACCACGGAGCCGGTGCCGTAGACGTAGTTGACACCCCAGCGCCCGAACCACGAGCCGTCCGGCTCCTGTTCGGCCAGCAGCCACTCGATGCCGCGCCGGGTGCGCGGGTCGTGGGCCATGCCCTCGAAGGCGAGCATCTCCACGACGTGCGCGGTGACGTCGGCCGAGGGCGGGTCGATGACCTCGCCGAAGTCGCAGAACGGCAGCCGGTTGGGGAACGGGCTGGTGTTGTCGACGTCGAAGGCGCCCCAGGCGCCGTTCTTCGACTGCATGCCGAGGTTCCAGCGCACCCCGCGTCCGATGGCCTTCTCCATCCGCTCCGGGTCGTGGTGCTTGACCCGGCGCAGCGCGAGGACGACCTCGGCGGTGTCGTCGATGTCGGGGTAGTTGTCGTTGTGGAACTCGAACGCCCAGCCGCCCGGCGGGAGCTGGGGGCGTTTCACGGCCCAGTCGCCGGGCCGCACGATCTGCTCGCCGAGCATCCAGTCGGCGGCCTTGACCAGTTGCGGATGGTCGGCGGGCAGGCCGGCGTCGGCGAGGGCGATGGCGGCCAGACAGGTGTCCCACACCGGGGACTGGCAGGCCTCGATCATCCGGGCGCCGTCCTCGCGCCACACGGCGTAACGATCCAGCGACTCAAGGCCCGCGCGCATCACGGGGTGTTCGAGGTCGTAGCCGAGCAGGTACAGGGCGATCACCGAGTACACGGCCGGCGGCTGGATGCCGCCCCAGGCGCCGTCGTTCTCCTGGCGTTCGACGATCCAGCGGCCGGCGGAGTTCAGGGCGGAGCCGCGCAGCCGGCGCAGCGCGACCTTGCGGTAGCCGCGGACAACCTTGTCGAGCCGTTGGAAGACGCCCTCCCAACTGGCCACCGGGGCAAGCGGCTGCGGCGGGTTGGGGGCGGCCGGGTCGGTGTGGAGCTCGTCCAGCGGGAAGGGTGCGGGGCGCACCGGGCGTTTGGCCGAGACGACGGTGAGCGGCACGATGGTCTGCCGGGCCCACTGGCCGAAGTTGTAGATGCTGAGCGGGAACCACTTGGGGAAGTACAGGAGCTCCGGCGGGAGTTCGGGCAGGTCCTCCCACTTCCACCAGCCGAACAGGGCCAGCCAGATCCGGGTGAAGACCCGGGCGGCGGCGATCCCGCCGCGCTCGCGGATCCAGGCCGACGCCTTCGCCATGTGGGGCGCGTCGGGAGCGTCCCCGGCCAGCCGCAGGGCGACGTACGCCTCGATGGTGGTGGAGAGTTCGCCCGGACCGCCGTAGAAGGTGGCCCAGGTGCCGTCCTCGCGCTGCTCGCCGCGGATGAAGAGCGCGGCGCCGGCCGTCGTGGACTCGTCCCGGATACCGAGGAACTGACGGAGCAGCAGGTCCTCGGCGTCCATGGTGACATTGGTCTCCAGGTCACCTTTCCACCAGCCCTGCGCGTCCTGCCGGGCGAGCAGATGGTCGGTGGCACGCCTCACGGCGCGTTCGGCGGCTTCTTGTACCCCGGCCGCCGCAGGGGTGGTGAGGTCGGTGCTGGCCGAGGCAGCGCGGGGCGGCAGGGTGGCCCCGGTACTTCCGTCGGTCGTCGCTGTCATGGCTTCCCCTTCGTGCAGTCGTACGAAATCGTTCTGCTGTGGGTCCGCCGTCGGCCGGTGCTGGTTGCGCGCTCGCACCGGCCGGCGACTACGCGAGGGCTATTCGACCGATAATGATCATCTCTTTCGTACGACGACGAAGTCCGCGAGCGCCGTGAACTGCGCCCGGACCAGGTCGGGCATGTCGACGGCGTGCAGGGCCTCGATGGCGATGGTGTGCTGGCGACGCGCCTCTTCGGCGGTCCACTCACGGCCGCCGGCTTCCTCGATGAGGGCGGCGCGGGCGGCGAACTCCTCCTCGGAGAAGTTCTCGAAGTCGCTGCTCTTGGCGTCGGCGGCGAGGATCTCGCCGAGCCGCTCGGAGGCGGGGCCGCCCGCCGCGAGCGCGGCGACGACCGGCAGGGACTTCTTGCGCTGGCGCAGGTCGCTCCAGGTCTGCTTGCCGGTGGATTCCGGGTCGCCCCAGATGCCGAGCAGGTCGTCGACGGCCTGGAAGGCGAGGCCGAGGTGGTAGCCGTACTTCTCCAGGGTGTCGGCGGTGCGGTCGTCGGCGCCGCCGAGCACCGCGCCGATGGAGCTGGAGGCGGCCAGCAGCGCGCCGGTCTTGTTGCCCTCCATCTCCAGGCACTCCTCGACGCTGACCCGGTCGCGGTGCTCGTAGGAGATGTCCTGTGCCTGGCCGTCGATCAGGGCGCGGGTGGCGGTGGTGAGCCGGCGGGTGGCACGGCCGGCCTCGACGGTGCCGAGCTCCAGCAGCACCTCGTTGGCGAGGGCGAACAGGGCGTCGCCGACCAGGATGGCCTGGGCGGGGCCATGCACCTTCCAGACGGTGTCACGGTGGCGGCGCTGTTCGTCGCCGTCCATCAGGTCGTCGTGCAGCAGCGAGAAGTTGTGGACGAGTTCGACGGCGACGGCGCCGGGGATGCCGACCTCGGGGGCGGCGCCGGTGACCTCGGCGGAGAGCACGGCGAGCGCGGGCCGTACGGCCTTGCCGCCGTCGCCGTCGGCGGGGTTGCCCTCGGCGTCGATCCAGCCGAAGTGGTAGGCGGCCACGGTGTCCATGGGGGGTGCCAGGCGGTCGACGGCCGCCTTCAGTACCGGGTTGGCAAGGGTCCGGCCGCGCTCCAGGAGCGCGGTCACGTCCACCGCGTCGGCAGCCGTCTCGGCCGGGGGCACAGTGGGCACAGTTTCTCCTCTTGTTGCGGTACCGGGGGTGCGGGGGCCTGCCGCCTGCTGATCGAGCATCACGCTGCCTCCTCGAACTCGAAGAGGTGACGGGGGCGGGGCCGGCCCAGGGTGCGCAGCACGGCGTCGGCCGCGTTCACACCGCTGCGGACCGCACTCTCCATGGTCGCGGGCCACCCTGTGGCGGTCCACGCTCCGGCCAGATAGAGGCCGGGTGCCTTGGTGCGGGCGCCGGGCCGCAGCCGCCCGACGCCGGGGGTGGGGGCGAAGGTCGCGGTACGCTCCCGGGTCACGAAGAAGTCCTTGACCCCGGCGCCGCGCGCGCCGGGCAACAGCCGTTCCAGCTCGGGCAGATAGCGCTCGCGCAGGACGGCCACGGGTGTGTCGATCTCGTCCTGGGCGGCCGACTGGGACAGTGCGAGGTACTGGCCCTCGCGCAGCCCGGAGGCGTGGGTGCGGTCGAACACCCACTGGACCGGGGTGCCCAGGGCCGCGAAGAACGGCTTGGTGAGCACCGTGCGGTCGTAGACCACATGGACGTTGAGGATCGGCGCGGTGCCGATCTCCAGAAGGTTCTCCGGGGCGTCGAGGGCGCCCTCGGGCAGCAGGTCGTACGCCTCGCGCTGGGCCACGGCGAGCACCACGGTGTCGGCGGTGAGCGTCTCGCCGGGAACCTGAACGCTCCACGTCCCGTTCTCGTTGGTGGAGACGGAGGTGACGCGTGTACGGACCTCGGTGCGCACGCCCGCGGAGTCGAGCGCCTTGCGGGCCAGCCGGTCGTGCAGTTCGCCCAGCGGCACATGGGCCCAGCCGATGTCGGCCGCGCCCGGGTCGGACAGCAGACCGGTCTTGAACACCATCGCGGCGAGCGCCAGGGAAGCGTCCTGGGCCACCGCGTTGAGGGTGGCGACCCCCACCAGGTCCCACAGTGCCTCGATGGCCCGCGCCGACTGGCCTCGGGCAGCCAGCCAGCTGCCGAAGTCCTGTGCGTCGAGCGAGGGATCGCCGAGGTCGAGTGCTCGGAGGGCGAGAGCGGCCTGGCCTACTCTGGCGCGCTCGCCGAGCGAGAGATGCGGGTAGGCGGCGAGGCTGCGTCCCAGATGCAGGGGCACCGGCAAGGGGTCGCGGCGGAGTCTGCCGAGCCGGCGCCCCTCGGGTTTCGCGAGGTCGAGCACGGGCACGTCGAGCCGGTCCTGGAGCGGTGCCAGCGCCGCGCCCTCGACGCGGTCGAGGAACCAGCGGTAGGCGGTGCAGCAACGCAGGTACACATGCTGGCCGTTGTCGACGGTCAGGTCGCCGCGCTGGAAGGAGAAGGCGAGCCCGCCGAGGCGCGGCCTGCCCTCGAGCAGCGTCACGTGCACCCCGGCGTCGGCGAGTGCCAGCGCGGTCGTGACGCCGGCCAGGCCGCCGCCGATCACGACGGCGGTGCGCCCGGACGGAATGTCGTCGTGCGTCCGTTCGGATCGCGTGCCGTCGGTCATCGTGCAGCCTCCCCTGCCCGCCCGCCGTGCCGGTGGAACGGGGCGGGGCGGGCCGTCGCAGTCAGGGACGCCGCGCCGCACCGGAGGGTTGCCTGCCGTTTTTCTCCGGCGGCGCCGGCTTGGCCCACTTCGTCCATCAGGCGCGCCTCCTGACGGTCCGGCGGGACGTGTGGCGACGGGTGTCGAGTCCGGACAGGCCGCGTACGGCGACGTACGCCTTCTCGCGTCCGGGCAGTGAGACCCGGCCGCGCAGCACCGCATCCGGTTCCCGTTCGATGCGGTCGAGCAACCGGCGGTAGATGCCGGCCATGGCGGCGACACAGGCGCCGCTGCGCCGGTCGAGCATGGGCAGCAGCCGGTAGCCCTCGGCGAACAGGGCACGGGCGCGCCGTACTTCGAAGTGCACCAGACCCGCGAAGTCCGAGCCCTCCGGCGGGGTCGGCCCGTGGAACCCGGCGGCACAGCCGAACTTGGCGAGGTCGTCGACGGGCAGATAGGTACGGCCGTTCCCGGCGTCCTCGCGGATGTCCCGGAGGATGTTGGTGAGCTGGAGCGCGAGCCCGAGCGTGTCGGCATACTCCGGCGCGCGCTCGGCGCCGCGCGCCCCCGGTTCGGTGCCGAACACACCGAGCGAGAGCCGGCCGATCGCACCGGCCACACAGCGGCAGTAGACCTTGAGGTCGTCCCAGGTCTCGTAGGTCTCGCCGCGCACGTCCATCAGCACGCCGTCGATCAGCTCGTCCAGGCCGCCCAGCGGGATCGGGAAGGCCTGGGCGGCGTGTGCGAGGGCGACCGCGACCGGGTCGGTGTCGTCCTCGTCGACCGCGCCGTCCTGGACCCGGGCGAGCAGCGCCCGGGTGTCCTCCAGCCGGGCCGCCTTCACGTCGTCGGCCAGCACGCCGTCGCCGATGTCGTCGACGCGCCGGGAGAAGGCGTAGAGCGCCGACATGGCGCGCCGCTTGGGCGCAGGCAGCAGCCTGATGCCGTAGGCGAAGTTCCGTGCCTGCTGTCCGGTGACGGTCTCGCAGTAGCTGTAGGCGGCGAGTACCGGTGCGGACACAGGTGTGGGAGAGTCCACGGTCCGGATCACCCCTCTCCTCGCAGAGTCACGCCCACCTCACGCAGCAACCGGCCCTTGCCGGGCTTGGGCGGGCCGGGAAGTACGTCGTATTCGGCGGCGGCGATCGCTTCGATCGCCGCCCTTCCCCCCGCCACGAACCCCGCGAGCAGCAGCTTCAACCTGCCGTGGACGCTACCCACCAGGGGGGCGCCTTCATTCA
Organism: Streptomyces sp. NPDC007157; assembly: GCF_040634235.1. Taxonomy (NCBI): domain Bacteria; kingdom Bacillati; phylum Actinomycetota; class Actinomycetes; order Kitasatosporales; family Streptomycetaceae; genus Streptomyces; species Streptomyces sp. NPDC007157. The sequence goes on along the minus strand of NZ_JBEYFE010000028.1, from coordinate 91,469 downwards.
GGAGATCGCGAGCGCGTTGTGCTTCGTATGCAACCAGTGCACGCACCGATGCGCCCGCGGTTTTCCTGGCGAGATCCGCCTCCTGGACATGAAAGCGCTTCATGTCCGCGGCGGGCAGATAAATCCGGTCGCGGCCGAGGTCCTCGGCCATGTCCTGGAGGTGTTCGACGATCTGGAGTGCGGTACAGATCGCGTCCGAGAGGCGGATCCGCTCGGGGGTCGAGGTGCCGGTGACGGCGAGGACGAGGCGGCCGACGGGGTTGGCGGACAGCTCGCAGTAGGCGAGCAGGTCGTCGTAGGTCTCGTACCGCTTGACGAGCTGGTCCTGGCGGTTGGCGGCGACCAGTCCGAGGAACGGCTCGGGGGCCAGGTCGCGGCGGCGGACCGTGGGCTGGAGGCGGCGCAGCAGGGGGTGGTGCGGGGTGCCGTCGAAGACACGGCCCAGGTCGGCCTCGAAGGCGTCCAGGAGGACCAGGCGGTTCTCGGCCTCCTCCGGGGAGACTCCGAGCAGCCGGGCGTCGGCGCCACCAGGGGCCAGGTCGCCGTCGCCGATGTCGTCGACGAGGCGGGCGAAGCCGTACACCGCCATCAGATCGTCACGCCAGGCCCTCGGCAGGAAGAACGGGGCCACCGGGAAGTTCTCGTCCGCGGCTTTGTCCAGGGTGCCGCGCTCGGCGTCCCCGGTGCGCGCCGGGATGGTCGCCGTCACCGTTCGCTGCCCGGGGCCGGGACGGCGTGGCCTGCGTTGAGCTGGGGAGTTTCCGTAGCCATTGCCGTCACATCTCCCGTTCTACACTGCCGACCCAATACACACTATTTCGGACACGCCGCCCAGCAATCCGCGGGGCGGCCCGGCCGAGGGTGTCGCGCATTATCGCCCCACTTGCCGCTTTCCGGGACCGGTACAGCTTACGTTGTACAACGCATCGAGGTTCGTCGGGGTGTCCCGCAGATCACAACAACACACCGATTGGCGTCAAGATTCCTAAGGCGGCGCGGAGTTGACGTTTCCTTTGCAGACGCCGGGCCCCGCCGGAAAGGTTCCGGCGGGGCCCGGGGACTGCTGGGCTACTTGCCCGTGAACTTCTCGTACTCCTTGAGCACCTCTTCGGTCGGGCCGTCCATGCGCAGCTCACCGCGCTCCAGCCACAGGACCCGGTCGCAGGTGTCCCGGATCGACTTGTTGTTGTGACTGACGAGAAACACGCTGCCCGCGTGCTCGCGCAGTTCGCGGATCCGGTCCTCGGAGCGCTTGCGGAAGGCCGCGTCACCGGTGGCCAGCGCCTCGTCGATCATGAGGACGTCGTGGTCCTTGGCGGCGGCGATGGAGAACCGCAGCCGGGCCGCCATGCCGGAGGAGTAGGTCCGCATCGGCAGGGTGATGAAGTCGCCCTTCTCGTTGATGCCCGAGAAGTCGACGATCTCCTGGTAGCGCTCCCTGATCTCCTCGCGGGACATGCCCATGGCGAGCCCGCCGAGGATGACGTTCCGCTCGCCGGTGAGGTCGTTCATCAGGGCCGCGTTGACGCCGAGCAGCGAGGGCTGCCCGTTGGTGTAGACCCGGCCCTTCTCGGCGGGCAGCAGACCGGCGATGGCGCGCAGCAGGGTGGACTTGCCGGAGCCGTTGGAGCCGATCAGGCCGATCGCCTCGCCCCGGTAGGCGACGAAGGACACCCCGCGCACCGCGTGCACCTTGCGGACGCCCCGGGCCGTGTCGTCGGAACCGCGCTTGACGATGCGGCTGAGGGCGGCCGTCGCGCTGCCCCTGCCGGATTTGGCGCCGTTGACGCGGTAGACGATGTGCACGTCCTCGGCGATGACGGTGGGGATCCGGTCCCCCTGGTTCTGTTCCGCGTCGTTCAGCTCAGCCACGGCCGTACCGCTCCTCCGCCTTCCAGAAGTACACGAACCCGCCGACGAAGACGACCAGCGCCCAGGACAGGGCGACGGCCCAGACGTGCGGCGGGAGGTTCGAGGCGCCATAGCCGTCGATGAGGGCGAAGCGCATCAGGTCCATGTAGACGGTGGCGGGGTTCACCTGGAGGAGCGTGCGCGCCCACTCCGGACGGCCCTCCATCATCTTGGTGATCGAGAACATCACACCGGACATGTACATCCAAGTGCGCAGGACGAACGGCAACAGCTGGGCCAGGTCCGGCGTCTTGGCGCCCAGCCTGGCCACGATCATGGCCAGGCCGGTGTTGAAGAGGAACAGCAGCACCAGGACCGGCAGGACCAGCAGCCAGGACAGGCCCGGGGAGGTGCCGAAGCCGATCACCACGGCGACCATGACGATCATGGAGAACAGCAGCTGCTGGAGCTGCTGGAGCGCGAAGGAGACGGGCAGTGCGGCGCGCGGGAAGTGCAGCGCGCGCACCAGGCCGAGGTTGCCGGAGATCGCGCGCACGCCCGTCATGATCGAGCTCTGCGTGAAGGTGAAGGTGAAGACGCCCGTGACCAGGAACGGGATGTACAGGTCCTGGGACATCCCGCGGCTGGCGTGCAGGATGACGCCGAAGATGAAGTAGTACACGGCCGCGTTCAGCAGCGGCGTGGCCACCTGCCAGAGCTGGCCGAGCTTGGCCTGGCTGTACTGGGCGGTGAGCTTCGCCTGCGAGAAGGCGAGGACGAAGTGCCGGCGTCCCCAGAGCTGGCGTACGTACTCGACGAGCGAGGGACGTGCGCCGCTCACCGTGAGCCCGTACTTGGCGGCCAGCTGCGCCGCCGTCAGGCCCTCGTCGGGCGACGGCACCGCGCTCACCGCGATTCCGACGTCATGCGTTGTCTCACTCAAGGGTGGAAGCCTTCGTCCTCAGATTCGTCTTACGTTCGTCTTACGGAATTGTGCTACTGGAGGTGACACGTATCCGCCATGGGACACGTTGCCGGGGAGGTCCGCGCGCCGGGCGCGCGGACACACACCTTCGAGCTTCTCAGATCACCGGGGGTCGGCCCAGTCGCGTGAGCTTCCACACGGTCCGCCACCGCATGGGCCGACGGGGTCCGCACGGGGTGGTCCAGCCCTCCCGGAAGCCGGCGAACCAGGCGTGCAGGGCCGGGCGCGAGGGGCGGCGCACCAGGGTCAGCAGCATCCACACCCCGAGGTAGACGGGGACCAGGGGGGCGGGCAGGTTGCGGCGGGCCAGCCACACCCGGTTGCGGGCGACCATCCGGTGGTAGACCGCGTGCCGGGAAGGGGCGGTCGTGGGGTGGTACAGCACCATGTCGGAGCGGTAGTCGATCATCCAGCCGGCGTCCAGGGCCCGCCAGGCCAGGTCGGTCTCCTCGTGGGCGTAGAAGAACTCGTCCGGCAGGCCGCCGACCTCGGCGAGGACCTGGGTGCGGACGGCGTTGGCGCCACCGAGGAAGGTGGTGACGCGGGAGGAGCGCATCGGGTCGGAGGCGCGGAGCCTCGGCACGTGCCGGCGCTGGGTCTGCCCGGTGTCCGGGTCGGCGATCCGGAAGCTGACGATGCCGAGCCTCGGGTCGGAGGCGAAGGCCTCGCGGCACAGCTCGGCGGTGTCGTGTCCGGGGAGCAGTCCGTCGTCGTCCAGGAAGAGCAGTATGTCGACGTCGCGACCGCTGGGACCGAAGGCTTCTATGCCGACGTTGCGGCCGCCGGGGATCCCGAGGTTCTCGGGCAGCTCCATGGTGCGGACGCCGTCCGGGACCTCCGGGACGGGCGAACCGTTGCCGACGACGACCACCTCGACCCGCTCGCCGTCCTGCTTGGCGACCGAGTCGAGGAGGGCGCGCAGCTCGTCGGGGCGGTTGCCCATGGTGATGACGACCGCGCCGACCTTCAGCCCGGCGCTCACCGCAGCCTGCTCGACGCGAGGACCGAGACCAGGTGCAGCAGGGTCTGCAGCACCGCGATACCGGCGAGCACCGCGGTGCCCAGGCGGGTGAAGAAGAGGTCGCCGCGGACCTGGTCGACGATCGCGAGGACCAGGATCAGCAGCGAGGCCTCGATGCCGAGGATCAGCCGGTGGAACCGGAGCAGGGCGGCGGCCCGGCGGGCCAGCGCCATCCCGGAGGACCGCATCTCGGCGGCGGCCTCCTTGACCACGGGCAGCCCGGCCTGGTGGCGGGCGACGCCGACCAGGTCGGTCTCGGCCTTGATCAGGATCGCGCCGAGCGCGGCCAGGGTGCCGAGGAAGGCCCACAGCCAGTCGATACGGCCGCTGCCGAACAGGTCGGCGGCGCGCAGCCCGAGGCCGACCAGGACGGCGGCGTCGGTGAGGTAGGCACCGACCCGGTCCAGGTAGACGCCGCCCAGCGAGTACTGCTGCTTCCAGCGCGCGACCTCGCCGTCGACGCAGTCCAGCAGCAGGTACATCTGGACGCAGACGACGCCGAGCACGGCGCCCGTGATCCCCGGCACCAGCAGGGCCGGGGCCGCGAGCACGCCGAAGACGGTCATCAGGTACGTGAGCTGGTTGGGCGTGACCCTGGTGTTCACCAGGTAGCGGTCCACCCGCAGGGACACCTCACGCATGTAGAGGCGCCCCATCCAGTGCTCACCGCTGCGCCGGTCCTTGACCCCTGCGGGGTGCACGACCGGACGGAGTTCAGCTACCGATGGCCTTGACATAGTCGACGTAGAAGTCCTTGATCTGGTGGGTCTTGAGGTCGAGGTGTTCGAGAATGGTGTAGCGGCCGGGCCGGGTCTCCGGGGCGAACTCGACGACCCGGACGAACTCGTCCACGGTGAAGCCGATCTCCTCCGGCAGCACCGGCAGTCCGTGCCGGCGCAGTACGTCGGCCATGTACACGGACTCCTCGTGGGCTCCGCGCAGGTACATCGCGAAGGCCGCGCCGAGCCCGCACTGCTCGCCATGGCTGGCGGCACGCCTCGGGAACAGCAGGTCGAAGGCGTGGTTAATCTCGTGACAGGCGCCGGAGGACGGGCGGGAGTCGCCCGACACCGACATGGCGATGCCGCTGAGCACCAGCGCCTCGGCGAGCACCTGGAGGAAGTCGTTCTCGCCGATGCCGCCTGGGTGGCGCAGCACCGCCTCGCCGGCCTGGCGGGCCATGGCGGCCGCCAGACCGTCGATCTTCTCGCCGTTGACGCGGTGGGACAGCTCCCAGTCCGCGATCGCCGAGATGTTGGAGACGGCGTCCCCGATGCCGGAGCGCACGAAGCGTGCCGGGGCCTCGCGGATGACGTCGAGGTCGATGACGACCGCGATCGGGTTCGGCACGCCGTAGGAGCCGCGGCCCGCGTCGTTGTCGAGGGTGGCGACCGGCGAGCACAGGCCGTCGTGCGCGAGGTTCGTCGGCACGGCGACCAGCGGCAGGCCCACCCGGGCCGCCGCGAACTTCGCACAGTCGATGATCTTCCCGCCGCCGAGCCCGACGACCGCGTCGTAGCGGCCGGCCTTGATCTCGCCGGCCAGCCGGATCGCGTCGTCGAGGGTGCCGCCGCCGACCTCGTACCAGGTGGCGCCGGGCAGGCTCGGCGAGACGCGCTCGCGCAGCTTGGCGCCGGAGCCGCCGGAGACGGCCACGGCGAGGCGGCCGGAGTGCGAGATGCGCTCGTCGGCGAGCACACCGGCCAGGTCGTCGAGGGCACCCGGGCGGATGTCGACGACGACCGGTGAGGGAATCAGCCTGGTCAGTACTGGCACGCGATCTCCCGTCCCTTGGCGAGATCGTCGTGGTTGTCGATCTCGACCCACCGGACGTCACCGATGGGCGCCACGTCGATACGGAAGCCGCGGTTGACCAGCTCCTGGTAGCCGTGCTCGTAGAACTGCTGCGGGTCGCTCTCCCAGACCGTCTTCAGCGCGTCGGCGAGCTCGGGGGCCGCGTCGCCCTCGATGAGGGTGACGCCGATGTACTCGCCACTGGCCTCGGCGGGGTCCATCAGCTTGGTGATCTTCGTCATGCCGTGACCGGCGTCGACGACGACCTTCATCTCCTCGTCCGCGAGGGACTTCACGGTGTCCAGGGCGAGGATGATCCGCTTGCCGTCGCCGCGGGCGGCGAGCAGCGTCTTCTCGACGGAGACCGGGTGCACGGTGTCGCCGTTGGCGAGGATCACGCCGTCCTTGAGGGCGTCACGACCGCACCACAGGGAGTAGGCGTTGTTCCACTCCTCGGCCTTGTCGTTGTCGATGAGGGTGAGCTTGAGGCCGTACTTCGCCTCCAGGGCCGCCTTGCGCTCGTAGACGGCCTCCTTGCGGTAGCCGACGATGATCGCGACCTCGGTCAGGCCGATCTCGGCGAAGTTGCCGAGGGTCAGGTCGAGCACCGTGATCGAGTCCTCTATCCCGGCAGGCCCCACCGGCACCAGCGCCTTGGGCAGGCTGTCGGTGTAGGGGCGCAGACGCCGTCCGGCGCCGGCCGCCAGCACGAGGCCGATCATGCGGGTTCTCCTTCATCGTGTACGGCGGGCGCCCCTGCGGACGCCCAGAAGCGGATGCTCTCGACGAGCACCAGCCCGGCCACGGCCACGGCCAGGACCGTGAGCGCGACCTTGAACTGCGTGGCGGTGAGCACCGCGGCCACCACGGTGACCAGCAGTGTTCGCCCCTCCTGTCCCCCGATGGCGCGGACCAGCCAGGCCGGCGGCGCCCCGGCGTCGCCGCGGATGCGGTACACCGTGTCGTAGTGATGGTAGGCGACGGCGGCCACCAGGCCGAAAGCCGCGGGAAGGGTTCCGTTCACCCCGGATTTGCTTGCGAGGACGAGAACGGTGCCGTACTCGGCGGCCCGGAACAGGGGCGGGACCAGCCAGTCGAGGGCGCCCTTGAGCGGGCGGGCGAGGGCCTGGCCGGAGGCCAGCGCGTAGACGACGGCGCCCGCGACCGGCGCCCAGGTCACGCCGGAGAAAAGGGACACGGTGAGAACCGCCACTCCGGCGAGCGCCACCAGGAGCGGGAAGCCGAGCGGTGCGGGTGTCGCGCGGGACACGAATCCGGCGAGCGGGCCGTTGTCGGCCAGGTCGGCCAGTGCCTGCGCCGCCCGGTCGGTGCGCCTGGCCCTGCGGGTCAGCGAGCGCAGTACCCGCCCGGCCGTGGTGTAGGTCGCCGCGAGGGCGCAGCCGACCAGCAGCACGTAGAAGGTGATCCGCGGGGTCGTCGCCGCGGTCAGGACGGCTATCAGGGCCCATCGTTCGCCGATGGGCAGGACTATCATCCGGCGCACCCAGACCGTCCAGCCGACGCTGTCGAGCCGGTCGGAGAGGGCCGCGGTGGGGCTGGTGTTGGCCGTGGCGTCGTGGTTCGCCTCGTTGAAGGAGAAGTCGACCACGTGCCGGCAGGTCTGCAGGATCATCGCGCCGAGGGCGAGGGCCCATACGTCGTCGCCGCCCCGGGCCGCGCCGAGGGCGAGTCCGGCGTAGTAGGCGTACTCCTTGGCCCGGTCGAAGGTGGCGTCCAGCCAGGCGCCGAGCGTGGAGTACTGCAGGGAGTAGCGGGCGAGTTGGCCGTCGGTGCAGTCCAGGACGAAGGACGCGATCAGCAGCACGCCCGCCGCGACGAACCCGGCGCGGGTGCCGGTGGCCGCGCAGCCCGCCGCGATCAGGGCGGTGAGCAGCGAGGCGGTGGTGACCTGGTTGGGGGTCAGTCCGCGCCGGGCGCACCAGCGGGCGAGATAGCGGGAGTACGGGCTGATGAAGAAGGTGGTGAAGAAGCCGTCACGGGACTTCACGGCCGACTTCAGGCGTACGGCCTCGTCGTCGACGGCGGCGACGGCCTGCCGTGCCTCGTTGCGGGCCTGCGGGTCGGCGGGGACGGCGGCGACCAGACTGCCCAGCTCCGGGCGGTGCACGTCGGCGTCCAGGGCGGTGACGAGGCCGTCGACGGCCAGGGCGGTGCCGCCGCCGGCGGCGGCCTCCCGGGCCAGCGCCCCGCTCAGCGCCTGGCGGCCGGCCGGCTGGGCGGTGACGGCGCCGGGGATCGCGGCGAGCGCGAAGCGCGGGTCGGTGAGGCCGAGGCGCAGGGCGTGCGGATGGCCGACGAAGCGGGCGTCGACGACGGCGACCCGCTGGTCGGCGGGTACGGTCGCGAGGAGGGCCGCGGTGTCGGCGCTGTCCGAGGCCGTGCGCACCTCGAAGCCGAGCGCCCGCAGATCGCTCTCCAACGACGATCCGGGGACCGGCTGACCGGTGACGATGGCGGTCGGCAACCGAACTCACTCCCTGGGTGCCGGCGCGCGGGCGCCGGTCTACTGCGTGATGGGGCGCGGTGTGCCTGGTGGCCCCCGGGCGGCATTCGGCAGAGGCTATCCGATGGCGAGGACTGCTTGTTCACCGGCCGTTAACGGCGCGGACGACCCACTCTGCCCCGGCCTTTGCCGAGATCATCATCCGTGATCCGGGCCCCGGCCCACAAACCGCGCTCGCAGAACGGACATCGAGGACACGGCCCGCTACGGCGCGGACGGGCGCCGACCGACCACCCGGGATGCCCGCCCGTTCACGACGGGTAACTGAGGGTGCCCTGACCTGGGATTCGTTTCCGCAGGTCAGGGCACATGACAACGGTGTTCACTGCCGCGTTGCCCGATACCCCCCGCCCGTAGTTCACTGTGATCCCGGGCGGAACAAGGAGGCGTATCTCATGGGGGCAGGGCACGACCACGGCCACACGCACACCCACGCGCCGGCCACCGGCACGGCCACGGCGGCCTTTCGCGGGCGGCTGCGGGTGGCACTCGCCATCACCCTCGGGGTCATGGTGGTCGAGATCGCCGGCGGGCTGCTGGCCGACTCGCTCGCGCTGATCGCGGACGCGGCCCACATGGCGACCGACGCGCTGGGCCTCGGCATGGCGCTGCTGGCGATCCATTTCGCCAACCGTCCGGCGAGCACCAACCGCACCTTCGGCTACGCCCGCGCCGAGATCCTGGCGGCCCTGGCCAACTGCCTGTTGCTGCTCGGTGTCGGCGGCTATGTGCTGTACGAGGCGGTCCAGCGGTTCGTGACGCCCGCGGACACGCACGGCGGCCAGATGATCGTGTTCGGACTGATCGGCCTGGTCGCCAACATGATCTCGCTCACGCTCCTGGTACGCGGCCAAAAGGAGAGCCTGAACGTGCGCGGCGCCTTCCTGGAGGTGGCGGCCGACGCGCTGGGCTCGCTGGCGGTGCTGATCTCGGCGGTAGTGATCCTGACCACCGGCTGGCAGGCGGCCGACCCGGTCGCCTCGCTGGTCATCGGCCTGATGATCGTGCCGAGGACGGTGAAACTGCTGCGCGAGACCCTGGACGTGCTGCTGGAGGCGGCACCCAAGGATGTGGACATGGCGGAGGTGCGGTCGCACATCCTGGCGCTGGACGGCGTGCTGGACGTCCACGATCTGCACGCCTGGACGATCACCTCGGGGCTGCCGGTGCTGTCGGCGCACGTGGTGGTCCGCTCGGAGGTGCTGAACGCCATCGGCCACGAGAAGATGCTGCACGAGCTGCAGGGCTGTCTCGGCCACCACTTCGACGTGGAGCACTGCACCTTCCAGCTGGAGCCGGGCGGGCACGCGGAGCACGAGGCCCGGCTCTGCCACTGACCGCGTCGCGGTCCGCCGGGCCGCCCGGCCGGCCACCGGAACCCACCGGTCCGGGCTCCCCCGGCGTCCTTGTGTTCGACACCCCCGGACGGTTCCCGTTCGCACCCGTAGGGCACGATCAACTACCGGGTCCCTCTTCCGGCGTGCCCGTGCCGGGAAGTGCCGGGAGTGTCGGATTCGTACGGCAGACTTGGTACGAAGACCGAGGCGAAGGATGGGTATGCCGATCACACCTGCCACCGCGACGCACAGCACGTCGGAAGGCACAACGGACGCGATCTTGCTTGAACTCGTCGACGAGAAGGGTGTGACCATCGGGACCGCGGAGAAGCTGGCCGCGCATCAGCCACCCGGGCAGCTGCACCGGGCGTTCTCCGTCTTCCTCTTCGACGAACAGGGCAGACTCCTGCTCCAGCAGCGTGCGCTGGGCAAGTACCACTCCCCCGGTGTGTGGTCCAACACCTGCTGCGGCCACCCCTACCCCGGCGAGGCCCCCTTCACGGCGGCGGCCCGCCGCACCTTCGAGGAGCTGGGGGTCTCCCCCTCCCTGCTCGGCGAGGCGGGCACGGTCCGCTACAACCACCCGGACCCGGCCTCCGGACTGGTCGAGCAGGAGTTCAACCACCTGTTCGTCGGCATGGTGCAGGCGCCGCTCGCGCCGGACCCCGAGGAGGTCGGGGAGACCGCCTTCGTGACGGCCGCCGAGCTGACCGAGCGGCACGCCCAGGCCCCCTTCTCGGCGTGGTTCATGACCGTGCTGGACGCGGCCCGTCCGGCGATCAGGGAGCTGACGGGCCCGTCCGCGGGTTGGTGAGAGGCCTCACGGCAGCGCCGCGGGTTTGAGCGGCAGGGCGGCCCAGATCACCTTGCCGCCGCTCGACGTGTGTTCCACGTCCACGACTCCGCCCGCCTCCCTGGCCACCTCCCGCACCAGCAGCAGCCCCCGGCCGCCGGTCTGGCCGTGGTCGGCCTCCAGCGCGGTCGGGCGGTAGGGGTGGTTGTCCTCCACCGACACCCGCACCCACTCGGCACCGACGGCGACCTCGACGGCGAGCACCGGCGACAGCAGCGCCGCGTGCTTGACCGCGTTGGTGACCAGTTCGGAGACGATCAGCAACAGCCCGTAGACCAGGTCCTCCGAGACCGGGACGCCCTGGCGCTGGAGCAGGTCCCGTACGGCGCGCCGCGCCTGTGGGACCGAGGCGTCCACGGCGGCGGCGGTGAACCGCCAGACTCCTTCGTACGGCAGCGGATCCGACGGCGGAGGGCCGCCTCCCTCTGGACGCGGGTCGTGCCCACGCCCGTGGTTCTCCATGGTCCGGTCGCCACCCTCGCGCTCGATTGTCACCACACGACGAGTGTTGGTAACGACCCCCGCCGCTCCGGATGACTGAACACAAGTCAGCAACTATCGAACGGTTCTGACCGTCGGCGCACGACAAGGTCGGTTGAGGGACCGCTCCTGTTCCACGAAAGCCGACTTCGCGCACTATTACGGTTGTACTGCAACCCCTGGGGCGGGGCCGCGTCGACCTGCGGCTCCGGCACGCCGATAACATCCCGCACCATGGAGCCCCACCTCTCCCACCAGGTCACCGACGCCGTGGCCACGGTGGTCATCCACAACCCGATCAAACGCAACGCGATGACCGCGGCGATGTGGCGAGCCCTGCCGCCCCTCCTGGACGAGCTGTCGGCCGACCCCGGCGTCCGGGCCCTCGTGCTGACCGGCGCGGGCGGAACCTTCTGCGCCGGTGCCGACATCTCCACCCTCCAGGGCTCCCCCGCCGCGGCACAGTCCCTCGCCGTCGCCGCCGAGGAGGCACTCGCCGCCTTCCCCAAGCCGACCCTCGCCGCGGTCCGCGGCCACTGCGTCGGCGGCGGCTCACAGCTCGCCGCCGCCTGCGATCTGCGGTTCGCCGAGCAGGGCGCGTCGTTCGGCGTGACCCCGGCCAGGCTCGGGATCGTCTACCCGGCCTCCTCCACCCGTCGTCTGGTGTCCCTGGTCGGCCCCGCCGCCACCAAGTACCTGCTGTACTCCGGCGAGTTGATCGACACGGAGCGGGCACTGCGCACCGGTCTGGTCGACGAGGTGCTGCCCGAGGGCAAACTGGCCAAGCGGGTGGCCGAGTTCACCCGGATCCTGGTGGCACGCTCCCAGCTGACGCAGGCGGCGGCGAAGGAGTTCGCGAACGGCCGCACCGACCGCGACGACCACTGGACGGAGCAGGCGCGCGGCAGCGGCGACACCGCGGAGGGCGTCGCCGCGTTCCTGGAGCGCCGTCAGCCGCGCTTCACGTGGGCTGTTCCCGGCCTAGGATGAACCGGCTCGACGAACGGAGCAGTTCGACGACCTCGGCGGGCGCCTTCTGCGGGGAGCCCGCGTCGTAGGGCGGGTGCGGGTCGTACTCGATCCCGAGCTGTACGGCCTGGGCGACGGCGTCCCCGGCGATCCGGCCGAGCAGGGTGAGCCCCATGTCGATGCCGGAGGAGACGCCGGCCGCGGTGACGTACTTGCCGTCGGTGACGACCCGCTCCCCCGTCGGTTCGGCGCCGAACGTCCGCAGTTCGTCGAGGGCCAGCCAGTGCGAGGTCGCACGGCGTCCCGCGAGCAGGCCGGCGGCGGCGAGCAGCAGGGAGCCGGTGCACACGGACGTGGTCCAGGTGCTGGTGGCGTCGGCGGTGCGGATCCAGTCCAGGAGGGCCTCGTTCGCCATCTGCGGGGTCTGTCCGGGGCCGCCCGGGACGACCAGGACGTCGGGGCGGGGCACCTCGGCCAGGGTCCTGTCGGCGATGAGGGCGAGGTTTCCGTGGTCGTTGCGGACCGGGCCGGTCCGCTCGGCGACGAAGACGACCTCGGAGTCCGGGAGCCGGCCCAGGGTCTCGTACGGTCCCACGGCGTCGAGGGCGGTGAAACGGTCGTAGAGGACGATCGCGAACTGCATGGCTCTCCTAACCGGGTCGGCCGACGGGTGCCGGCCGGAACCTGCGCCGGTACTCGGCGGGTGTCGCGCCGAGGGCCTTGAGAAAGGCGCGGCGCATCGCTTCGGGCGTGCCGTAGCCGCTGGCCCGGGAGACCTCCTCGACACCGTCGCCGGTGTCCTCCAGGAGCCGGCGGGCGTGTTCCAGCCGTACCCGGTCGACGTACCGGCCGGGCGTCATGCCGGTCTCGGCCTGGAAGGCGCGGGCGAAGTGGCGGGGCGAGAGGGCGGCGCGGGCCGCCAGCACCTCGACACCGAGATCGGCATCCGGGTGTTCGGTGATCCACTGCTGGACCTCCCGGAGCGGTTCGCGCCGTGCGGTCTGGGCGGCGAGCTGCACGCTGAACTGGGCCTGGTTGCCGGGCCTGCGCAGGAAGACCACCAGGTGCCGGGCGACGGTGAGCGCCACGTCCCGGCCCAGGTCCTCCTCGACGAGGGCGAGCGCGAGGTCGATGCCGGAGGTGACGCCGGCCGAGGTGGCGACCCGGCCGTCCCGGACGTAGATGGGGTCGGGGTCGACGTCGACCGCCGGATGGTCGCGGGCCAGCTTGTCGCAGTACGCCCAGTGGGTGGTGGCGCGGTGGCCGTCCAGGAGCCCTGCCGCGGCCAGCAGGATGGCACCGGTGCAGACGGAGACGAGCCGCCCGGTGCGCGGCCCGTGCTCGCGCAGCCAGTCGACCAGGACGGGATCGGGGCGCCGGGTGCCCTGCCCGCCGGGCACGAGCAGCGTGTGCGGCTCGTACGCCTCGGCCAGGGCCGTGTCCGGTACGACGGTCAGCCCGCTGGAGGTGCGCACGGGCGCGCCGTCCAGGGAGGCCGTACGGATGCGGTAGCTGCCCGGGGTGTGGGTCTCGGCGCCCGTGAAGACCTCCACGGGCCCGGTGACGTCGAGGCTCTGGACACCGTCGAAGAGGACGACGAGAACGGTTCGCTGCGCCATGTCATCGATTGTTCGCGGAGGGAGCGATGGCCGCAATGACGAGCTTCCCACCTTTTCGGCCATGGCGGATCGAATTCCCTGCCGCGACGGACCGAATTCCCTACCGTGGCTGACCCGACGCTCTGCCGTCGGGCCGGACACGGTACTGGAGTCCGTACCGACCAGTCGGTAACGTGCTCGCCATGACCACTGCCGTCCTGGAGCCGCGCGCCGGCCGCCGCTGCCACACCCTGCTCAACTCCCTGCACGCGACCCACTTCTTCAGCCCCGAGCTGGCCGAGGAACTGGCCACGCTCGGAGTGACCCACCCGCGGGCCGTCAACTTCGCGGTGCGGGCCGCCGCGTTGGGGCCGGTCGGGCCCGGCACGGTGACGGCCACGTTCTACAACTACAAGTACGAACTGGTGGCCCGGCACGTCCCGGCCGTCTGGGAGACCGCCTCGCCCGGCGACGTCCTCGCCGCACGCGCGCGTGCCGTCGACGCCTCGATGCGGCGGCTGCTCGGGGCGGACACGGTGGCCTCCGACGGGATGGCCGAGGCCGCGCGACTCGCGCTGCGGGCCACCGAGGCCTGCTCCCGCTCCGGCCGCCCGCTGTACGCGGCGCACGCGGACCTGGCGGTGCCCGAGGAGCCCCACCTCGCCTACTGGTACGCGGCCACGCTGCTGCGCGAGCACCGGGGCGACGGGCACCTCGCGGTGCTGATCTCGGCCGGTCTCGACGGGCTGGAGGCGGTGGTGACCCACACCGCGACCGGCAAGGGCATGAACCCGAAGTGGGTGCTCGCCACACGTGGCTGGAGCCAGGACGACTGGGACGCGGCGGTGCGGCGGCTGCGGGAGCGCGGGCTTCTCGACGCGGCGGGCGAGCTGACCGAGGCGGGGACGGCCCTGCGGGCGGAGATCGAGACGGAGACGGACCGGCTGGACCGGGCGCCGTACGAGCACCTGGGGACCGCGGGGGTGGCGCGGTTGACGGAGCTGGCGAAGGAGTTCGCCGGGGCGGCTCTCGCCGCGGGCGCCTTTCCGGCGGATCTGGTCGGCAAGGGGTGAAAGCGGTCGGCTGAGCGTCCGCGCGGCGACTTCGTGTCGCGGAAGGGTGCCCTGGGCCCCGGTTGTCGGTGTCACCTGCCACAATTGCCGCGCAACCTCAGTGGAGAAGGCGGTACGGGATCGTGACGACACCCGGGTCCCTGGTTCCAGGGTCCATCGAAGGCAGGATCGCCGAGGAGCTCGGCGTACGGGAGCGGCAGGTCAAGGCTGCCGTGGAGCTGCTCGACGGCGGTTCGACGGTGCCCTTCATCGCCCGCTACCGCAAGGAAGCGACCGAGATGCTCGACGACGCGCAGCTGCGCACGCTCGAGGAGCGGCTGCGCTACCTGCGGGAGCTGGAGGAGCGCCGGACGGCGATCCTGGAGTCGGTGCGCGAGCAGGGCAAGCTCACCGAGGAGCTGGAGGCGCAGATCCGGAGCGCCGAGACCAAGGCGCGGCTGGAGGACATCTACCTGCCGTACAAGCCGAAGCGGCGGACCAAGGCGCAGATCGCGCGGGAGGCCGGCCTGGAGCCGCTGGCCGAGGGGCTGCTGGGCGACCCGACGGTGGAACCGCTGGCCGCGGCCGCCACGTTCGTGGACGCCGACAAGGGCGTCGCCGATCCGCAGGCGGCCCTGGAGGGCGCCCGCGCGATCCTCACCGAGCGGTTCTCGGAGGACGCCGACCTCATCGGTGAGCTGCGCGAGCGCATGTGGGTGCGCGGCCGGCTCGCCGCGAAGGTGCGGGACGGCAAGGAGGAGTCGGGCGCGAAGTTCGCCGACTACTTCGACTTCGCCGAGCCCTTCACCGAGCTGCCCTCGCACCGCATCCTGGCGATGCTGCGCGGTGAGAAGGAGGAGGTCCTCGATCTCGTCCTGGAGCCGGAGGAGCCGACCGAGGGGCCGTCGGGGTACGAGGGCATCGTCGCCCACCGGTTCGGGATCGCCGACCGGGGCCGGTCGGCCGACAAGTGGCTGACCGACACGGTCCGCTGGGCCTGGCGCACCCGCCTGCTGGTCCACCTCGGCATCGATCTGCGGCTGCGGCTGCGTACGGCCGCCGAGGACGAGGCGGTCGACGTCTTCGCGGCGAACCTGCGCGACCTGCTGCTCGCCGCCCCGGCCGGCACCCGGGCGACGCTGGGCCTCGACCCCGGTTTCCGTACCGGTGTGAAGGTCGCCGTAGTCGACGCGACCGGCAAGGTCGTCGCCACCGACGTCATCTACCCGCACGTCCCGGCCAACAAGTGGGACGAGGCGATCGCCAAGCTCGCCCGTCTCGCCACCCAGCACACGGTCGAGCTGATCGCGATCGGCAACGGCACGGCGTCCCGCGAGACCGACAAGCTCGCCGGTGAACTCATCACCAAGCACCCGGAGTTGAAGCTCACCAAGGTGATGGTGTCGGAGGCGGGCGCGTCCGTGTACTCGGCGTCCGCGTTCGCCTCCCAGGAGCTGCCCGAGATGGACGTGTCGCTGCGCGGCGCCGTCTCCATCGCCCGCCGGCTCCAGGACCCGCTCGCCGAGCTGGTGAAGATCGACCCGAAGTCGATCGGCGTCGGCCAGTACCAGCACGACCTCTCCGAGGTGAAGCTGTCGCGCTCGCTGGACGCGGTGGTCGAGGACTGTGTGAACGGCGTGGGCGTCGACGTGAACACGGCGTCGGCCCCGCTCCTGTCCCGGGTCTCCGGCATCACCTCCGGGCTCGCCGAGAACATCGTGGCCCACCGGGACACCAACGGCCCGTTCACCTCCCGCGGCCAGCTGAAGAACGTGGCACGGCTCGGTCCGAAGGCGTACGAGCAGTGCGCGGGCTTCCTGCGCATCCGCGGCGGTGACGACCCGCTGGACGCGTCGAGCGTCCACCCCGAGGCCTACCCCGTGGTACGGCGGCTGGTGAAGGAGTCGCGCCAGGAGGTGGCCGCGCTCATCGGCAACACGGGCGTACTGCGCTCGCTGAGGCCGGGCGACTTCGTGGACGAGAAGTTCGGTCTGCCGACCGTCACCGACATCCTCAAGGAGCTGGAGAAGCCGGGGCGCGACCCACGTCCGGCCTTCAAGACGGCCACGTTCAAGGAGGGCGTCGAGAAGATCTCCGACCTGTCCTCCGGAATGGTCCTGGAGGGGGTCGTCACGAACGTGGCGGCGTTCGGCGCGTTCATCGACGTCGGCGTCCACCAGGACGGTCTGGCGCATGTCTCCGCGCTGTCGAAGACCTTCGTCAAGGACCCGCGGGACGTGGTGAAGCCGGGCGACATCGTCAAGGTGAAGGTCCTCGACGTGGACGTCCCGCGCAAGCGGATCTCGCTGACGCTGCGGCTGGACGACGAGGCGGCGCCGCAGGGCGGCGGCGGCCGGCAGGGCGAGGGCGGCGAGCGGCGCCAGCGCGGCGGGCGTCCGCCGCAGCAGCGGCAGCAGGGCGGCGCACGCGGCGGCCAGGGGCAGGGCGGCGGGCGCGGCGGCCAGGGCCAGGGCGGCGGTGCGCGGCAGGCGCCGGCGCCGGCCAACAGTGCGATGGCCGACGCGTTGCGCCGGGCGGGTCTGCTGGACCCGAAGAAGGGCAAGCGGTGACGGCCGCTTCGGGAGCCGTGAGGTTGTGAGGTGGTGGGGAACTGCGGGTCCGTTGTGGCTGGTCGCGCAGTTCCCCGCGCCCCCAAGGGGCGCGTTTCCTCTCCTCGTCACACGTAGCCGTCACACGTAGCCGCGTCGCTGGACGAAGCCGAGGGCCAGGGCGCCCAGTGGGACGTTGAGCCAGAACGTGAGCAGCCGGTAGACCAGGACCGCCGAGGTGGCCGGGCCGGCCGGCACGCCCAGCGCGGTCAGGCCCGCGATGAGGCCCGCCTCGAGCGCGCCGAGCCCGCCGGGGACCGGGGCCGCGTTGGCGAGCAGGCGGGCCGCCATGTAGGCGGCGCCGAGCTGGACGAAGGGGAGGTCACCGCCGAGCGCGTGCAGGCTGAGGGCGAGTCCGGCGACCTGGACGAGGGGCAGGCCGAGCATGCCGACGACGCCGAGGGCGAGTTTCGCGGGGTCGGCGGCGATCCCGGTCAGGGTCGATCCGGCCGCGCGCAGGAACGGCCACACCTTCTCGCGCAGGAAGCGGCGGCCCGGCGGGGTGAGGCCGACCAGCCCTCCGGCGGCCAGCACCACGGCGATCACGGGCAGCGCGTAGCTGCCGGCGGGCAGGTCCAGGTGCACCCCGCCGTGGCGCTGTCCGGCGGCGGCGAAGAACACGGTGGCCACCACGACGTTGGAGACCGCGCCGGCCAGGCTCTGCAGGCCGACGGAGGCCGTCGCCGCACCGGTCTCGATCCCCGTCTTCTGCAGGTAGCGCAGGTTCAGCGCCATGCCGCCGACATTGCCGGGGGTGATCCGGTTCAGGAAGGAACTGGCGAACTGCACCTGGTAGGTGGCCCGGAACGGCAGCCGCCCCGGAATGGTGCCCAGTTGCAGACAGGTCGAGAACGCCTGGGAGACGAAGGTGACGGGGACGACCGCGAGCAGCCACCACCAGTTCGCGTCGCCCAGCGCGCGGAGCGCGGCCGGGGCGTTGGCCAGTTGCGGCAGCACGAGATGGAGCACCAGGAACGCGCCGGCCAGGCCCAGGACGCTCTGCCAGGTGAACCGGGCGAGCCGGGCCGGCTTGGCGGCCGGGGCGTCGCATGCCGTGCGCACCTCGGCGGCGAGGTCGTGCATCAGGTTCGGCCGTCCGCCGGGGCGCAGTGTGCGGCGCCGGGTGCCCGTGGCGGCCTCCCGGGCGCGCGCCTGGTCGTAGCGGGCCACCTCGCGGCGCGCGGGACCGATCAGGGCGAGCGGTTGCAGATACGGCAGCGCGCTCGCCAGCCGTTCCGGGCCGAGGCCGGCCAGGGCACACGCCGTGGCCCGGACCGGTCCGACGCGGACGGCGGTGGTGGCGAGCAGTTCCGCGAGATCGCCGCCCAGTACCTCGGGCGGAGCGTTCAGCTGCGCCCGGGCGAACGCGGTGAGCCGGGCTCTGCCGTCCGGTTCGACGAGGATGTGCTCGGGGCGCAACGCCCGGTGCGCCAGCCGGTGTTCCTGGATGCGGGCCACGGCCGCCCACACCTCGCCGAGCAGCGTGTCGGTCAGTTCCCCGGCGGGGAGCGCGGACAGCGGGCGGGCGTCCCGCCCGACCGTCACCACGACCGCCCCGCCGCCGGTCACCGGGTAGGCGATGACCGGTTCGGCGACCCGGGCGCCGGTACGGGCGGCGAAGACCAGCATGAGCAGTTCGTGTTCGGCGGCGCCGAGCGGCGTCTGCTCGCCGGGGTCGGCCGGGTGCCGCAGCAGGGCGCGCCGGGCGAGCCGGTGGAACAGGTCGCGGCCCCGGTCCTCGGCGGCGAGGGTGCGTACGGTCAGCCGCGCGCCTTCGACGGTCTCCGCGCCGTAGAGGAGGCCCGCACCGGGGAGTTGACGGTCCGCCGGGAGTTCGTGGAGGGCCGCCAGGGGGATCCCGCAGGCGATCAGGGCGTCGGCGACGGCCTGGGCCGGCGGCCGGTCGGGCGGGCCGCCGGCCAGGAGCAGCACGGCCGAGCCCGCGGTGCCGCCGACGGCGAGCGCTCCGAGCGCGTCCAGCGGGACGAGCGAGGCGGCCAGCATTCCGAGCGCGGCGCACCCGACGGTCAGGCCCCACAGTGCCCGCCGCCACGGCCGTGTCAGCCAGGGGCCCGCGGCGACGACCGCCGACGCGCAGGCCGCCAGGTACACGGCTGAAGGCCAGCCCGCGTGCACCAGTCCGCCGCGGCCGACGAGCACCTCGGGCCAGGACTCGGGTCTGCTCTCGGCCGGCGCGAGACGGGTGAGTGTCCAGCCGACGGTCGCGCCCAGGGCCGCGGCGGGCAGCACCCTCGACACCGCGTCCGGGCGCCGCCGTACGACGAGGACGACCAGGGCGGCCGGCGGCGCGAGCATGGCGATCGCCTGCAGCGTCCCGATCAGTCCGTCGCGCAGTTCCGGGGGCAGCGCGGTGGCCGCGGAGAGCAGGCCCTGCTGTGCCCCGCGGGCGAAGTCGCGGGTGGCGACCGCCAGCAGCACCGTCACGACGAGGGCGGCCAGGGACACCAGCAGCCGCAGCAGGTCGGCGGCGCGGCGCGCGTCGTGCGGCGGCCGGGCGTCGACGACGGGGGCCGCCGCGCCGTCCCCGGCCGCGCCCACCAGGTCCGAGGACAGCAGCATGCGGCCCCGGTCGGTCATGTCCCGCCGCCGGCGGGGGTGCGAGGACGGCCCATGCGCGTACTCCTTCAGGCACAGGTCCGGCTCGCCCGGACGTCCGCCCATGGTTCCATGCGGCACAGGTCCCGCGCCTCGGTCGGATGACTGTACGCAGGCACAGTCATCCGACCGATCAGGTCGCCTCGGGCGGCCCGGCGGTGCCGTTCATCCGGGCGCGGTTCTCCGCGAGCAGTTCCTGGACGCGCCGTTCGACCTCCACGGGGTCGACGCCGAGCGCGCGGCCCATGTGGATGGACCACACCTCCGAGCGGACGTTGGTCTCGAAGTCCAGGTCGGCGCGGACGTTCTCGCGGGCGGCCTGGCGGTTCTGGCTCACCATCACGAAGGTGGAGAGGAAGATCGCCTCCAGGCTGACGATCATGGTGAGCAGTCCGAAGGGGAACGGGTCCCAGATCGCGTCGTCGCCGAACACGCCCTCGTTGCACACGATCCAGACCGCGAACCAGAGCGCGTGCAGATAGACGAACGTCATGGTTCCGGCGAAGGCGGTGATGGCGTCCGCGATCCGGTCCTGCGTCCCGCGCATCCGCGCGACGACGTCCTGTTCGTGCACGATGCGGACGGGCGGCCGTTTCGGCGATGTGGTCATGGGCTCTCCCTGCCTGATGATCCGCGTCGGATCGCAGCGTACGGGGGGTGGGCCCTGGCGCCGTAGGGGGGTGCCGAGTGGGTTGTTCAGCGGCTGCGGGTGTGTGGGGGTTGCTCGCGCTCACGCGGCGGAGCCGCATATCGACACAGCCCCGCGCCCCTGACGGGGCGCTTGCGGACCGGAAGTTGTCAGCGTTCCGTCACCTTGCCCGCCGAGACCTCCAGGCGGCGGGTCACGTGGACCGCGTCCAGCATGCGGCGGTCGTGGGTGACCAGGAGGAGGGTGCCCTCGTAGGTGTCGAGGGCCGACTCCAGTTGTTCGATGGCGGGCAGGTCGAGGTGGTTCGTCGGCTCGTCCAGGACGAGGAGGTTGACGCCCCGGCCCTGGAGCAGCGCCAGCGCCGCACGGGTCCGCTCCCCCGGTGACAAGGTGGCCGCGGAGCGCAGGACATGGTGCTGTTTGAGGCCGAACTTGGCCAGCAGGGTGCGGACTTCGGCTGGCGCGGTGTCCGGGACGGCCGCGCAGAAGGCGTCCAGCAGTGCCTCGGTGCCGTAGAAGAGGCCGCGTGCCTGGTCGACCTCGCCGACCACGACTCCGGAGCCGAGCGCGGCGTGCCCCGCGTCCAGCGGCACCCGGCCCAGCAGGGCGGCGAGCAGCGTCGACTTGCCGGCTCCGTTGGCTCCGGTCACCGCGACCCGGTCGGCCCAGTCGATCTGGAGGGACACCGGTCCGAAGGTGAAGTCGCCGCGCCGTACTTCCGCGTCCCGCAGGGTGGCGACCACGGCGCCGGAGCGCGGTGCCGCCGCGATCTCCATGCGCAGCTCCCACTCCTTGCGCGGCTCCTCGACCACATCCAGGCGTTCGATCATGCGCTGGGTCTGGCGGGCCTTGGCGGCCTGCTTCTCACTGGCCTCGCTGCGGAACTTGCGGCCGATCTTGTCGTTGTCGTTGGACGCCTTGCGCCGGGCGTTCTTGACACCCTTGTCCATCCAGGAGCGCTGCATCTGCGCGCGGTCCTGGAGCGCGGCCTTCTTGTCGGCGTACTCCTCGTAGTCGTCGCGGGCGTGCCGGCGGGCCACCTCGCGTTCCTCCAGG
This sequence comes from Streptomyces sp. NPDC007157, assembly GCF_040634235.1. Taxonomy (NCBI): domain Bacteria; kingdom Bacillati; phylum Actinomycetota; class Actinomycetes; order Kitasatosporales; family Streptomycetaceae; genus Streptomyces; species Streptomyces sp. NPDC007157. The sequence continues at coordinate 70,075 of NZ_JBEYFE010000028.1, read as the reverse complement.
TAGGCGTCGTAGCCGCCGCCGAAGAGGTTGATCCGCCCCTGGGCGAGGTCGAGTTCGAGGACCTTGGTGACGGTGCGGGTGAGGAACTCGCGGTCGTGGCTGACGACGACCGTGCCGGCCCGCAGGCCGGTCACGAAGCGTTCGAGCCGTTCCAGACCGTCCAGGTCGAGGTCGTTGGTCGGCTCGTCGAGCAGGAAGACGTCGTACCGGGAGAGGAGCAGGGAGGCGAGACCCGCACGGGCCGCCTGGCCGCCGGAGAGGGAGGTCATCGGCTGATCGAGGTCGACGGCCAGGCCCAGGGAGTCGGCGACCTCCTCGGCCCGCTCCTCCAGGTCCGCGCCGCCGAGGCCGAGCCAGCGCTCCAGGGAGGTGGCGTACGCGTCGTCGGCCCCTGGTGCCCCGTCGACCAGGGCCTGGGTGGCCTCGTCCATCACCCGCTGTGCCTCGGCGACGCCGGTGCGGCGGGCGAGGAACGCGCGTACGGTCTCCCCCGGCCGGCGCTCCGGCTCCTGGGGCAGGTGGCCGACGACCGCGGTCGGCGGGGAGAGCCGCAGCTCGCCCTGCTCGGGGGTGGTGAGCCCGGCGAACAGCCGGAGCAGGGTGGACTTGCCCGCGCCGTTGGCACCGACCAGACCGATCACGTCCCCGGGCGCGACGACGAGGTCGAGCCCGGAGAAGAGGGTGTGGTCGCCGTGCCCGGCGGCGAGGTTCTTGGCGACGAGGGTGGCAGTCATCAGAACGCCGATCCTAATGCGCCGGGGAGCACACCTTCAGCCCCGTTTCTGCGCCGGTCAGCGCGTCGCCGCCGCCACCAGGACGCTCCCGGAGGTCCGGGCCACGACATAGGACCCGTTCTTGGCCGCCTTGCCGTCGAGGGGGATGCGGTGGCTGCCGGGTTCCAGGACGCCGTCGAAGAGGTCCTGGACGCGCGGCCGGGAGAGCCGGTCCAGGCGGTACGCCGTGAGCCGGACCCGGCAGGGCGAGGTGACCTCGATGCCGGCCGTGCCGTCGGCGGCCACCAGGTGGGTCAGCCGGCGCTGTGGGAGCGGGCTGCGGTCGAGGGCGTACTCGATCTGGGCGACCAGGAGGGGCACGATCGGGGCGAGCCCGTCGACGTGGGCGACCTCCACTCCGGCCCGGTCGAAAGCCTTGCGTACGGCGGCCCGCTCGGTCTCGCCGACCGTGGGGCCGAAGGCCACGGCGCCGTAGCCGCGGAGTTCCTCGGCGGGGACGCCCTCGGCGTCGCGGGTGATGTCGGCGCCGATGCCGATCGTGCGCAGGGCGGCGGCCAGCTTGGCGAGGAGGGCGACGCGGGCGCCGATCAGCAGGACCCGGCGGCCCGGCGGGGGGCCGGAGTCCTCGAGAAGGGCGCCGAGGGCCTCGCGGTACTCGGGCCCGGGGAAGCGGAACGGGCCGATGCCGTGGTAGCCGTTGAGCTCCAGGTCGGCGTGTTCGTCGGTCTGCCAGGCGAAGTCCCGCCAGACGTAGTCGTCGCCGTCCCGCTCGATGACCGCGGTGACCGCGCCGCAGGCCAGGTCCTCGCACTCCGGACAGCCGTAGATGACGTACCGCTCGCCGGGCAGCGGTGCGTCGGACTCCAGTAACAGGCTGCGGACCTGGGCGGTGAAGATCGCGGGCGGGATGTCGGAGGCGAGCGGGGAGACGGCGTCCAGGTCGGAGAGCTGGAACAGCAGCGGGGACCCGTCGACGACGAAGTCCACGAAGTCCCGGTGGACCTGGTAGCCGCCGTCGGCGCGGACGCCGCCGGCGCGCATCGCCGGGGCCAGGCCGAAGGTCGCGTATGCGGCACACATGCTGTGAGTATCCCCAGAGTGGGACGATCTGAGCGCGGCATGACATATTCCGCTAGCGTCCGGGCATGGACCGTGAGCTGGGTGACGAAGTGATCGTGGTCGGCGGCGGGGTCGTCGGGCTGACCACGGCGGTGGTGCTGGCCGAGAGCGGGCGCCGGGTGCGGGTCTGGGCGCGGGAGAGCGGCGAGCGTACGACCTCGGCGGTCGCGGGTGCGCTGTGGTGGCCGTACCGTATCGAGCCGGAGCGGCTGGTCGGCGACTGGGCCCTCGAATCCCTCGCCGTGTACACGGAGTTGGCGGCGCGGCCGGAGGAGACGGGCGTACGCCTGGTCGAGGGCGTACACGACGGGCTGCGGCTGGACGAGCTGGGCCCGTGGGCGGCCCGGGTGCCCGGGCTGGCCGACACCGCCGAAGGCCTCTCGGCGCGGCTGCCGCTGATCGACATGCCGGTCCATCTCGGGTGGCTGCGGGAGCGGTTGGGCAAGGCGGGCGGGACGGTCGAGGAGCGGGGGGTGCGCGGGCTGGGCGAGGTGCCGGCGGCGGTCGTGGTGAACTGCTCCGGGCTCGGGGCTCGTTCACTCGTTCCCGATCCGGCCGTGCGTCCGGTGCGCGGGCAGCTGGTCGTGGTGGAGAACCCGGGGATCAGCACCTGGTACACCTCCGCCGACAAGGCCATGGAGGGGCCTGGAGGAGGGGCCGAAGGGGGTTCCGAGGGAGGTTCCGAGGGGGGTTCCGAGGGGGGCGTTTCCGCCTACTTCTTCCCGCAGCCCGGCGGGCTGCTGCTCGGGGGCACCGCGGAGGAGGACGCCTGGTCCCTGGAGCCGGATCCGGACACCGCGGCCGCGATCGTGGCGCGGTGTGCGGCGGTACGGCCGGAGATCGCCGGGGCCCGGGTGCTGGGGCACCGGGTGGGACTGCGGCCGTACCGGGACGCGGTCCGGCTGGAACGTGAACTCCTGCCGGACGGGCGGGTGCTGGTGCACAACTACGGGCACGGCGGGGCCGGGGTCACGGTGGCCTGGGGCTGTGCCCGTGAGGCGGCCGGGCTGGTGGAGCCGGGCCCGGCCGCCTGATCGGTCAGCTCGCGGGGACGCGCTGCACGGTACGCGGGACACGCACGCCGGTCAGGGCGCCCGCCTCGGGGGCGGTCCAGCGCGCGGCGGTCGCGCGGGCGAACGCGGCCGCTCCCCCGACGAGCGGGACCTTGGCCGAGGTGCGGGACAGGTCCACGGTGAGCGTCGGGGTGCTGGACGGCGGATCGATGAGGTCCTTGTCCGTGCCCGCGACGATCAGCGCCAGCCGGTGCCCCTTGGGTACGACGTGGTCGGTGGCCGCCAGGTCGAGGGTGATCGTGTACTTCTTGCCCGGGGTGAGCGGGACGCCCTTGCCGGGGTCGGCGTAGGTGCCGAGGTCGGCCCAGCCGCGGCTGAAGACCGTGTAGTCGACGGCCTTGGTCCGGGCCGCGGTCTTCAGGAAGCAGGCGCTGTCGCCTGCCGTGCTCTCGCCCCAGCAGGTGCGGTCGCCGAGGGTGGTGATGCCCTCGGCGGCGTCGGCGTAGTCCCGGATGGTGTCCGGGCCGAGGTCGACCAGGACGGCGGTCAGGTGGGCCGTCGAGGTGGTCGGGGCGGCGGTGACCGTGACCTTGGAGGAGCCGGACAGCCGCAGGTCGTGGGTGAGCGGCGCGGTGAGGAAGCCGGCCTTGTCGGAGGTCGGGGTGGCGATCTGCGCGGCCCAGTCGGTCTCGCTCTGCCGCGGGTCGTCCGTGAACGTCTCGGTGCCGGATTTCCGGCTCAGGCCGAGGGTGCCCACACCTGCCTGGGTACCGCCGGCCGGGCGCAGGGTGGTGGCCTCGGTGCCGCGCGGCGGCCAGACGGCGGAGGTCACCCACTGGTCGGGGTGGCGTTCGACGTCCGCCATCGGCTCGCGGTCGATGCCGTTGTCGTAGCCGAGGAGTTCATGGTCGAACCAGCGGTGCAGGGTGTCCACCCAGGCGCCGCGGCGGTAGTCGAACGGGTCGACGTGCCCGGTCTGGGAGAGCCAGATCTTGCGCTCGACACCGTTCTTGGCGAGCGCGTCCCACCACTGGCCGAAGTTCTTGGTGCGGACGTTGAGGTCCTGCATGCCGTGCACGAGGAACACGCTGGCGCGCACCTTGGAGGCGTCCTTGACGTAGTCCCGCTCGGTCCACAGACCGGTCCAGTCACCGGTGCGCGGCGCGCCGTCGACGAGTTTCTGCTGTACGGCACCGCACCTGGCATAGGCGGCGTCGCTCTCCACCGCGCCGGCCAGCCAGTCGGGTCCGGAGTCGTAGAGCGGGGCGCCCTGGGCGAAGTAGTAGTCGTACCAGGAGGAGATGGAGCTGATCGGGACGATCGTCCTGAGGCCCTTGACGCCGGTGGCGGCGACGCCGTTGGCGATGGTGCCGTCCCAGCTCTTGCCGATCATGCCCGTCCTGCCGTTGGTCCAGCCGGCCTTGACGGCGGTGGTGCCGGTGCGGCTGCTGTAGGCCTTGGCGCGGCCGTTCAGCCAGTCGACGACGGCCTTCGCGGACTGGATGTCCGAGCGGCCGCCGACGTCGACACACCCGTCGGAGCGGTTGGTGCCGGCCAGGTCGACGCCGACGACGGCGTAGCCGCGAGGCACGAAGAAGTTGTCGTAGAACAGCGGCATCTGGACGACGTTCCCGGCGGCGTCGTACGTCTTGAGCTGGCTCTCGTTGCCGCGTCCGCAGCAGGAGTAGTACGGGCTGGCGTCCATGATGACCGGCACCTTGCGGCCCTGCGCGGCGGGTTCGGCGGGCCGGACGATGTCGGCGGCGACCCGGTCGGTCTTCCCGTCGCCGTCGGAGTCGAGCCCGGTGTCCACCCAGACGGCCTCGCGGATGGCGTGGGCGTAGGAGTAGACCGGTTGACTCTCGCGCGGGGCCGTACCGGCCGCCTGGGCCGCGACCGGGCTGAGGAAGGCGGCCGTCAGGGCTGCGACGGCCGCGACGACGAACGGTCTCCAGATCGTGAAGCGCGTGCGTTTCGGCATGCGGCGGACGCTACCCCGGTCAACTCCTGCGCAGAAGAGGGCACCTGAGGGACCGACAGAACAAATTGCGGCCGAATGGCGATCGTGTGACAGCGGGGGCCGTGGACAGGCCAGGGGTCACAGGGACTGAATAGGCTCCGAACAGTTTCGTGCTCCATCGACTTGGCGTTCCCGCCCGGGCGTGGCGGGCGCCTCGGCCCCCTACCGACCTGGAGTTCTCGTGCACCGCAGAATCCTCGCGCCGGGCGTACTCGCGGCGGCCTCCCTGCTGCTGGCGATCCCGGCATCGGCCGCGAGCCACAGCCCCGGCGCGCCGGGCATCGGCGACCCCTACTACCCGTACTACGGCAACGGCGGTTACGACGTCTCCCACTACGATCTGCGTCTGCAGTACCAGCCGGCCACCGACGAGCTGGCCGGTACGGCGACGATCCTGGCGCGGACCACGCAGGACCTGTCCAGCTTCGATCTGGACTTCCTCCTCGACGTGAGCGAGGTGCGGGTCAACGGCGCGAAGGCGGACTTCGCCACGTCCGGCCAGCACGAGCTGGTCGTCACCCCGAAGTCGCCGCTGGCGAAGGGCACGCAGGTCACCGTCGTCGTCCGCTACAGCGGGGTGCCGTCGACGAAGAGCGCGTACGGCTTCAGCACCTGGCACCGCACGCCCGACGGGGCGGTCGCGGCGGACGAGCCCGAGTCCGCCTGGTGGTGGTACCCGAGCAACGACCACCCGCTGGACAAGGCGACCTACGACGTCTCGGTCGCCGTGCCCGACGGCACCCAGGTCATCTCCAACGGCCTGCTCCAGTCGACGAGTTCACAGCGCGGCTGGACCCGCTACAACTGGCGGCAGAACAAGCCGCAGGCGACCTACCTGACCACGCTGGCCGTCGGGAGGTTCGACATCACGACGAGCACCTCCGAGGCCGGCGTGCCGGTCGTCAACGCCTACAGCAAGGACCTCGGCGACAACGACGGGGCGGCGCGGGCGAGCGTGGAGCGCACCGGGGAACTCGTCGACTGGCTCTCCGGCTACTTCGGGCCGTACCCCTTCAGCTCGGCCGGGGGGTACGTGCCGAACACGACGACCGGGTACGCGCTGGAGACGCAGACCCGCGTGTACTACAGCCCCAAGCAGTTCGCGAACGGCTCCAACACCTCCGTGGTGGTGCACGAGCTGGCGCACCAGTGGTACGGCGACGACGTCTCCCTCAAGGGCTGGAAGGACATCTGGCTCAACGAGGGCTTCGCCCGCTACGCGCAGTGGCTGTGGTCCGAGCACGAGGGCGAGGGCACGACGCAGGAACTCGCCGACTACGTGTACGCCTCGCATCCGGCCGACGACGCGTTCTGGACGGTAAAGCCGGGGGATCCCGGCCCCGACGACCAGTTCGACATCGCCGTCTACGACCGGGGGGCGCTGGCCGTGCAGGCGCTGCGGAACGCGGTCGGTGACGACGCGTTCTTCGCGATCCTGAAGGGGTGGCCGAAGGAGCACGCGTACGGCAACGCCTCGGTGGCCGACTTCCGGGAGTACGCCGAGAAGGTGTCCGGGAAGTCGCTGTCGGCGTTGTTCGACGCGTGGCTGTTCGAGCCGACGAAGCCGGCGGGGCCCGCGGCGAAGGCCGTGGGGGCCGTTGCCCAGCCGAAGTCGTGGAAGAAGATCGAGGCTACGAACGACGTGCACTAGGCGGTTGACGGGTGCGGTGGGGTGGGGGGCTGCGGGGCCGTCGTGGCTGGTCGCGCAGCTCCCCGCGCCCCTAGAAGGGCGCTTCCTCGCCGTAGGAGTACACGGTGACCGGGATGTGGCGGGCCACCAGGCGTTCCGCTATCAGCGGCTCGACGCGGGGCCACTTGCCGCCTGCCAGGCCGCAGCCTATGCGGGGCATGTGGACGGAGGCGCTGCGTTCGATCGCCTCGTCGGCCAGCTTGGTCAGGGCCCTGTCGATCGCCTCGTAGCGGACCGGGACGCCCTTGCTGCCGGTTCTGGTGCCGTGCTGTCCGATCATGTTGGCCACCCACAGGTACCGGTCGACCTGGATCAGCTGGACCGCGCCCAGGCCGAAGTCGTTCTTCGCCCGGTCGCGGTGCCAGGCGCGGTACGCCTTCTCCGGCTCCGGCCAGCGGCGGGAGAGCGCCAGGACGAAGCCCTTCCCCCAACCCCCCAGGTCGTTGCAGACATGGGCGATCACCTTGGCGCCCTTGCCCGACGGCGCGGTGGCGTCACCCCGGATGTAAGTGATCTCCGACATGACGCCACCGTAGGCGATGCCACTGACAATGGCGCCGACCTGCTACTTCGTGAGCTGCGACAGCTCCTTGTCGGCGGTCTGGAAGACCCTGCGGCGGACCCCGAACCAGCCCGCCACCAGCAGTGCGGCGATGACCGGGATGAGCAGGAGGGTCTTGCGGCCCACCTCCGGGTCCTTCCACATCATGCCGAGGCAGACCAGCAGGAAGGCGATCGTGGCGATCTCGGTGACGGGGCTGAAGCGGAGGCGGAACGAGGGGCGGTCGACCAGCCCGGCCTTCGCACGCCGGACGAAGATCAGGTGGCAGAGCATGATGATCACCCAGGTGCTGATGATGCCGAGGGAGGCGACGTTCAGCACGATCTCGAAGGCCTGGCTGGGCATCAGGTAGTTCAGGCCGACGCCGAGCACGCAGACCGCGCAGGTCAGCAGGATGCCGCCGTAGGGGACCTGGCTGCGGTTCATCCGGGCCGTGAACTTCGGGGCCGAGCCGGCCACCGCCATGGAGCGCAGGATGCGGCCGGTGGAGTACAGGCCGGAGTTGAGGGAGGACATCGCCGCGGTCAGGACCACCAGGTTCATGACGTCGCCGGCGCCCGAGACGCCGATCTTGGAGAGGACCGTCACGAAGGGGCTCTGGTCGGCCGAGTACACCGAGCCGGGCAGGAGCAGGGCGAGCAGGACGACCGAGCCGACGTAGAAGATGCCGACGCGCCACATGATCGAGTTCACCGCGCGCGGGACGACCTTCTCCGGCTCGGCGGTCTCGCCCGCCGCGACGCCGACCAGCTCCAGGGCCGCGTACGCGAAGATCACGCCCTGCATGACCAGGACGACCGGCATCAGGCCGTGCGGGAGGACACCGCCGTGGTCGCCGATGACGCTCAGGCCCGGGGTCCGGCCGTCCACCTTGTGCTGGGTGGCCAGCAGGAAGATGCCGATCAGCATGAAGCCGACCAGGGTCGCGACCTTGATGATCGCGAACCAGAACTCCATCTCGCCGAAGATCTTCACCGAGATGAGGTTCACCGCCAGGACCACGGCCAGGGCGATCAGCGCGAGCGTCCACTGCGGGATGCTGGTGAACATGCTCCAGTAGTGCGTGTAGAGCGCGATGGCGGTGATGTCGGCGATTCCGGTGGTCGACCAGTTCAGGAAGTACATCCAGCCGGCGACGTAGGCACCCTTCTCGCCGAGGAACTCACGCGCGTACGACACGAAGGATCCGGACGACGGGCGGTACAGGACCAGCTCGCCGAGGGCGCGGACGACGAAGAAGGCGAAGATTCCGCAGACCAGGTAGGCGAGGGCGAGCGCCGGGCCCGCGTTGTGGAGGCGTCCGCCGGCGCCGAGGAAGAGGCCGGTGCCGATCGCGCCGCCGATGGCGATCATGTTGACATGGCGGGCCTTGAGGTCCTTGCTGTAGCCGGCGTCGCCCGCGTCCGCGGGCGTCTGGGCCGCGTCGGTCCGGGTGGCTACGGCCTGTGCCGTGTCCACGGCGTTCTTGCTCACAGGTGGGTCCACTCTCTGGTGCGCCCGAGCGGGTCGCGCTCGGGTGTCCGGACGTACTCGGTCCGCGCGCTCGGTGGTGGGCACAGACCAAGGTGCCACCTTCCCCCGGCCACCTGGGCGTATGCGATGGCACAGATCACACAGCGGCGCTTCTCACAAGATTGCGATCATGACATTCGAATGAACATCCGACGAACGGATGACCGTGCGGCCTGCGCATCCTCCGGTGTCACAGTGCCGCTGTGACAGCGATACTGCTACGCATGACGACCGACACCGACGGCGAGTCCGAGCCGGCGCTCACGATCGACGAACTGGCCGCCCGGGCCGGCACCACGGTCCGCACGGTCCGGTTCTACGGCACCAAGGGGCTGCTTCCGCCCCCGGTGATCGGTGCCCGCCGGGTGGGCCGGTACGGGCCCGAGCACCTGGCCCGGCTGGCGCTCATCGAGGAGCTTCAGCACCAGGGCATGACACTGGCGGCGATCGAGCGCTATCTGCACCGGTTGCCGCCCGGGCTGAGCCATCACGACCTGGCCATCCACCGGGCCGTGGTGGCCTCCTGGGCCCCGGACGCCGAGGAGACGGTGAGCGCCGGGGAGCTACGGCGGCGGGCCGGGCGCCGACTGGACGAGGGGGACGTCGAGCGGCTCGTCGCGATGGATGTCGTACGGCCCGACGGTGACGTCTACCGCATCGACCCGGGCCTGTTCCGGCTCGCCGTACAGCTCCTGGACGTACCGCTGTCCGAGAAGGCGATCCTGGCCGCGCGCGCGGTGCTGACCGAGCACTCGCGCGCGGCCGCCCACGCGCTGTCGCAGCTGTTCCGGGCCGAGGTGGCGGAGCGGACCGAGCAGGACGTGAAGTCCCTGTCCGCCCATATGCAGCCGCTGGTGGTGCAGGCACTGCTGACCACGTTCCAGCGGTCGCTCAGGCAGGAGGTGCACGAGTGGCTCGCCGGCTCGGAGGAGGGCCTGCCCTCCTGAGGACGGGACCAGGCCGGACGCCCGGGGCGTCCGGCCTGTGGTGTGCCGTCGAGTGGGACGGACCGGTCAGCGGGCGTCGGTGAAGGTCTCCCCCTTGTCCGCCTTCTCCACCAGCAGTGCGGGCGGGGTGAACCGCTCGCCATACGTCTGCGCCAGCTCACGCGCGCGGGCCACGAAGCCGGGCAGGCCGCCCTCGTAGCCGTTGATGTACTGGAGGACACCACCGGTCCAGCCCGGGAAGCCGATGCCGAAGAGCGAGCCGATGTTGGCGTCCGCGACCGAGGTCAGGACGCCCTCCTCCAGGAGGCGGACGGTGTCCAGCGCCTCGGCGAAGAGCATCCGCTCCTGCATGTCCCGGAACGGGATCTCGTGGCCCGGCTGCGTGAAGTGTTCGCGCAGGCCCGGCCAGAGCCCGGCGCGCTTGCCGTCCTCGGCGTAGTCGTAGAAGCCGGCGCCGCCGCTGCGGCCGGGGCGGCCGAACTCGTCGACCATGCGGTCGATGACGGCCTCGGCGGGGTGCGCGGTCCAGGTGCCGCCGGCCTCCTCGACGGCAAGCTTCGACTCGCGGCGGATCTTCTGCGGCAGGGTGAGGGTCAGCTCGTCCATCAGGGAGAGCACCTTGGCCGGGTAGCCGGCCTGGGCCGCCGCCTGCTCGACCGACGCGGGCTCGACGCCCTCGCCGACCATGGCGACGCCCTCGTTGATGAAGTGGCCGATCACCCGGGAGGTGAAGAAGCCGCGCGAGTCGTTGACGACGATCGGCGTCTTGTTGATCTGCCGGACCAGGTCGAAGGCGCGCGCCAGAGCCTCGTCGCCGGTGCGCTCGCCCTTGATGATCTCGACCAGCGGCATCTTGTCGACGGGCGAGAAGAAGTGCAGGCCGATGAAGTCCTCCTGGCGCTCCACTCCCTCGGCGAGGGCGGTGATGGGGAGCGTGGAGGTGTTGGAGCAGAGCAGGGCGTCGGGGGCGACGACCGCCTCGATCTCCTGGAACACCTTGTGCTTGAGCGAGGTGTCCTCGAAGACGGCCTCGATGACCGCGTCGCAGCCGGCGAGGTCCTGCGGGTCCGCGGTGGGGGTGATGCGGGCCAGCAGCGCGTCCGCCTTCGCCTGGCTGGTACGGCCCTTGGCGACGGCCTTGGCGCACAGCTTCTCGGAGTAGGCCTTGCCCTTCCGGGCGGCCTCGGCGGAGACGTCCTTGAGGACGACGTCGATGCCCGCGCGGGCGCAGGAGTAGGCGATGCCGGCGCCCATCATGCCCGCGCCGAGAACGGCGACCTTGGTGACCTTGCGGGGCTCCACGCCCTTCGGCCGGTTGGCGCCGGAGTTGACGGCCTGGAGGTCGAAGAAGAACGCCTGGATCATGTTCTTCGAGATCTGCCCGGCGGCCAGCTCCACGAAGTAGCGGGCCTCGATGACCTGGGCGTTGTCGAAGTCGACCTGGCTGCCCTCGACGGCGGCGGCGAGGATGCGGCGCGGCGCCGGATAGGGGGCGTTGTTGGTCTGCTTGCGCAGGCTCGCCGGGAAGGCGGGCAGGTTGGCCGCGAACTTCGGGTTGGCGGGCGTGCCGCCGGGGATCCGGTAGCCCGGCGTGTCCCAGGGCTGCCGGGACTCGGGGTTGGCGTCGATGAAGGCGCGGGCCTTGGCCAGCAGGTCTTCCGGCGACTGCGCCACCTCGTGGATCAGGCCGTTCTGCAACGCCCGCGTCGCGTTGTACTGGGTGCCCTGGAGGAGGACCTTCAGCAGCGCGTCGGCGATGCCGAGCAGGCGCACGGTACGGACGACTCCGCCGCCGCCCGGGAGCAGGCCGAGGGTGACCTCGGGGCAGCCGATCTTGGTGCCGGGGGTGTCGAGGGCGACGCGGTGGTGGCAGGCCAGGGCGAGTTCGAAACCGCCGCCGAGGGCCGCGCCGTTGATCGCGGCGACGACCGGCTTGCCGAGGGTCTCGATACGGCGCAGGTTGCGCTTGATGGCGAGGCCGCCGTCGAAGAGGTCCTGGGCGGTCGCGGGGGTGACCCGGATGAGGTCGCGCAGGTCGCCGCCGGCGAAGAAGGTCTTCTTGGCGGAGGTGAAGACGATGCCGCGGATCGAGTCCTGCTCGGCCTCCAGGCGGTCGGCGACCGCGGCCAGGGACTCGACGAAGGCCGCGTTCATGGTGTTGGCGGACTGGTTGGGGTCGTCGAGGACGAGGGTGACGACGCCGGTGTCGTCCTGTTCCCAGCGGATGGTGGTGCTCTCGGTCATGTGAGGGTCTCCGTGAGGTCTCTTGGTTCCGCCGGGGTTTTCAGACGCGCTCGACGATCGTGGCGATGCCCATGCCGCCGCCCACACACAGGGTGGCGAGGCCGTAGCGCTTGTCCTGGCGCTCCAGTTCGTCGACGAGCGAGCCGAGGATCATCGCGCCGGTGGCGCCGAGCGGGTGGCCGAGCGCGATGGCGCCGCCGTTGACGTTGACCTTGTCCAGGGACAGGCCCATGTCCTTCACGAAGCGCAGCACGACCGCCGCGAAGGCCTCGTTGATCTCGACCAGGTCGATGTCGTCGATGGTGAGGCCGGCCTTGGCGAGGGCCTTGCGAGTGGCGGGGGCGGGTCCGGTGAGCATGATGGTCGGCTCGGAGCCGGAGACGGCGGCCGCGATGATCCGGGCGCGCGGGGTGAGGCCGTAGCGCTCGCCGATCTCCTTCGAGCCGATGGCGACCAGGGAGGCGCCGTCGACGATGCCGGAGGAGTTGCCCGCGTGGTGCACGTGGTCGATCTTCTCGACCCAGTGGTACTTCTGCAGCGCGACCGCGTCGAAGCCGCCCAGCTCGCCGATGTCGGCGAAGGAGGGCTTGAGCTTGGCGAGGGAGTCGGCGGTGGTGCCGGGGCGCAGATGCTCGTCGTGGTCGAGGACGACCAGGCCCGCGCGGTCCTTCACGGGGACCACGGAACGCTCGAAACGGCCCTCCTTCACGGCCGTCGCCGCCCGCTCCTGGGAGAGCGCCGCGTACTCGTCGACGTCCCGCCGGGAGAAGCCCTCGATGGTGGCGATCAGGTCGGCGCCGATGCCCTGCGGCACGAAGTTGGTGGCCAGGTTGGTCATCGGGTCGTTGAACCAGGCGCCGCCGTCGGAGGCCATCGGCACCCGGGACATGGACTCGACGCCGCCCGCGAGGACGAGGTCCTCGAAGCCCGAACGGACCTTGGCGGCGGCCATGTTCACGGCTTCCAGGCCCGACGCGCAGAAGCGGTTCTCCTGCACGCCGGCCACCGTGTCGGGCAGTCCGGCGGCGATCGCGGCGATCCGCGCGATGTCGGAGCCCTGGTCGCCGACCGGGCCGACGACACCGAGCACGATGTCGTCGATCGCGGCCGGGTCCAGGCCCGGGAAACGGCCCTGGATCTCGTGGATGAGACCGACGACCAGATCGATGGGCTTCGTGCCGTGCAGGGCGCCGTTCGCCTTGCCGCGGCCGCGCGGGGTGCGGATCGCGTCGTACACGTACGCTTCGGTGCTCACTGACAAGCCTTTCAACGAGGGTTCGGGGCGGTGGGGGGTCAGAGCCAGTTCTTGACGGTCTCGACCAGGCGGGCCGGGTCCGGGCCTACAGGGGTGATGTCGAGGGTGGTCACGCCCGCCTCGCGGAAGGCGGCGATGCGGTCACGGACGTAGCCCTCCGGGCCGCACAGGGACATGAGCTCGCAGAACTCGTCCGGTACGGCGGCCGCTGCGTCCCGGTGGCGGCCGTCCAGGTACAGCTCCTGGATGAGCCGGGCCTCCTTCTCGTAGCCGTAGGCGACGGCGAGGTCGTTGTAGAAGTTCTTGCCCGGTGCGCCCATGCCGCCGACGTAGAGGGCGATCCTGGGGCGGGCCAGGTCGCGTGCGGCGGCCGCGTCCTCGCCGATGGCGAGCAGGCCGCCGGCGACGATCCGCAGCGGTCCGAGGGCCGGGTCGCGGCGGGCGGCGCCCTCCGCCAGCGGGGTCCCCCAGACGTCCTTCGCCTTCTCCGGGATGAACAGGGTGGGCAGCCAGCCGTCGGCGATCTCGGCGGTCATCCGGACGTTGGCGGGGCCGAGGGAGGCGACGTAGAGCGGGACCTCGGCGCGGACCGGCCTGGTGAGGATCTTCAGGGGCTTGCCGAGACCGCCGGGGCGGGGCATGTCGGTGATGCCGTGGTGGTCGATGGTCTCGCGGCGCAGGATCCGCCGGGTCAGCTCGATGGTCTCGCGGGTGCGGCCGAGGGGCTTGTCGTACGCCTTGCCGTGCCAGCCCTCGACCACCTGCGGGCCGGAGGCGCCGAGCCCGATGACCGCCCGGCCGCCGGAGATCGCGTCGAGGCCGGCGGCCGTCTGGGCGATGAGGGCGGGGGTGCGGGAGTAGACGTTGAGGATCGCGGCGCCGATCTTCATCCGCTCGGTGCGGGCGGCCAGGTATCCCATGATGGTGGGCGAGTCGAAGCCGTAGGCCTCCGCGACCCAGACCGTGTCGAGGCCCGCCGACTCCAGCGCGGCCGCCCGGTCCGCCGCGGCACGCGGGTCGCCCGCGTAGTCGAGGAAGGTCGAGAGCTCCATCAGGTGGTGTCCTTGTCGTCGTCGAGCAGGGCGGGCACGGCCCAGTCGCGCGCCACCTCGGTGGTGTCCCCGCCCGGCCGGGCGGGGGCGGTGCGCACGGCCGTGGGGGTCGCGGAGAAGCGGGGGGCGGGGGCCGGCTGGGTGATGCCGCCGTGGTCGGTGAAGGTGCCGCGGGCCGCCAGGTGGGGGTGGTGCGGGGCCTCGCGCAGGGAGAGCACGGGGGCCACACAGGCGTCGGAGCCCTCGAAGACGGCCGTCCACTCGTCCCGGGTACGGGCCTTGAAGCGGGCGGCGACGCGCTCGCGCAGCTCGTCCCACCGGGTCCAGTCCTTACGGGCGTCGGCCAGGTCGTCCAGGCCGCCCAGCAGCCGGAGGAACTCGGCGTAGAACTGCGGCTCCAGGGCGCCGACGGCCATGTGTCCGCCGTCGGCGGTCTCGTAGGTGCCGTAGTACGGGCAGCCGCCGTCCAGCAGGTTGGCGGCGCGCCGGTCCTGCCAGCCGCCGGCGGCCACCATGCCGTGGATCATCGCGGCGAGGTGCGCGGTGCCGTCCACGATGGCGGCGTCCACGACCTGGCCGGTGCCGGTCGCGCGCGCGTGGTGCAGCGCGGCCAGGACGCCGACGACGAGGTAGAGGGAGCCGCCCGCGTAGTCGCCGAGCAGGTTGGCGGGGACCGCCGGGGGTTCGTCGGGGCGGCCGATCATGCCGAGGGCGCCGGTGACGGCGATGTAGGCGATGTCGTGGCCCGCGCGGTGGGCCAGCGGCCCCTCCTGGCCCCAGCCGGTCATCCGGCCGTAGACCAGGCGGGGGTTGCGGGCGTGGCACTCCGCCGGGCCGACACCGAGCCGCTCGGCGACTCCGGGCCGGTTGCCCTCGATCAGGACGTCGGCGCGCTCGGCGAGGTCGAGGACGCGGGCCGGTCCGTCCGGGGCCTTCAGATCGACCAGCACCGAGCGCTTGTTGCGGTTGGTGACGTCGTACGCGGGGTCGATGGCGAGTCCGGGGCCGCCGGGCCGGTCGACGCGGACCACGTCGGCGCCCAGGTCGGCGAGGAGCATGGCGGCGAACGGGCCCGGTCCGATGCCGGCCAGCTCGACCACGCGCACGCCGAAGAGCGGGCCGTGTCCTGGCGTCCCTGCCGTGGTCATGCCGCCCCCAGTCATGTGACACAACTGATGTAACACCGTTGATGCTAAGAACACGTTCCACTGGACACAAGGGTGAACGAGCAAGCGCTTAGTCAAGATACCCGGTGGGGGTGCGTCCGCACTCCTCACGCTAGCCTCAGCCACCGACAACGGCGCGGGTTGCACGACCGAGAGGTGTCATGAGCAGGCTGAAGACGACGGACCGTCCCTACGACATCGTGCTCTTCGGGGCCACCGGCTTCGTCGGCGAGCTCACCGCCGACTACCTCGCCGCCCACGCGCCCCTGGGCCTGCGGTGGGCGGTCGCGGCCCGGGACGAGCGCAAGCTGGAGGCGCTGCGCGAGCGGCTGCCGGCCGGCACGGAGGTCGGGCTGCTGCGCGCAGACGTGGCGGAACCCGGCACCATCCGCGCCCTCGCCGAACAGGCGCGCGTGGTGGCCACGACGGTCGGCCCGTACGGCCGTTACGGCGAGGACCTGGTCGCGGCCTGCGCGGACACCGGCGCGGACTATCTGGACCTGTGCGGGGAGCCCGAGTTCGTCGACCTGACGTATGTCCGGCACGACGCACGCGCGCGGGAGACCGGGGCCCGCCTGGTGCACGCGTGCGGCTTCGACTCGGTCCCGCACGACCTGGGCGCCTACTTCACGGTCCGCCAGCTGCCCGAGGGCGTGCCGCTGACCGTGGACGGCTTCGTGACCGCCGACGCGACCTTCTCCGGCGGCACCTTCGCCTCCGTCCTCGACCAGTTCGCGCGCCCCCGGCAGATGATCGCCGCCGCCCGGGACCGCGCCCGGTACGAACCCCGGCTGATGAACCGCCGGGCGACCGCGCCCGCCGGACCGCCGCGCTTCGCCAAGGAGATCGGCGCCTGGGCGCTGCCGCTGCCCACCATCGACGCGCAGATCGTGCGCCGGTCGGCGAAGGCCCTGGACCGCTACGGCCCGGACTTCCGCTACCGGCACTACGCGGCCGTCAGGCATCTTCCGGTGGCGCTCGGCGGGGTGGCGGCCGTGGGCGCGGTCGCCGCGGCCGCGCAGCTGCCGCCCGCCCGGCGCTGGCTGTCGGACCGGCTCAGGCCCGGGGAGGGGCCCAGCGCGGAGAAGCGGGCCCGCAGCTGGTTCACGGTCCGGTTCGTCGGAGAGGGCGGCGGACGGCGGGTCTTCACGGAGGTCTCGGGCGGCGATCCCGGCTACGGCGAGACGGCGAAGATGTTCGCCGAGGCCGCGCTCTCCCTCGCCTTCGACGACCTGCCGGCGACAGCCGGCCAGGTCACCACCGCGCAGGCGATGGGCGACGCGCTGACCGAGCGGCTGCGCGCGGCCGGCATCGGATTCCGGGTGGCCGCGATCCGCTAGCGGGCGCCGGCCCCGGTCAGGACTGCCAGGCCAGCACGGTGCAGACCATCCTTACGATCCAGGCGAACCCCGCCACCACCGCGAGGACGAGCGCCGCGTTGACGGCGCGCTCGACGGGCTGGGCGGGGTCGGCCACGGGCTTGGGGGCACGATGTGTCGTCATGCCGGCCAGCCTGTCGCCGGGACCGGGGCGGGCACATCCGTACGCGTACTCAGTACGGATACTCAGGCCTGGGCCTCCCGCAGTGCCCTGCGGCACAGCGCGTCCGCGCGGCGGGTGGTCTCCGGCAGGCGGTATCGCGGGGTGAGCGCCAGCGTGTGGGCGCAGGCGCGGTCCAGGCTCACCCGGTGGCCGACGGAGACGAACACCGGCTTGACGCCGTCCCGGGTGCGCAGCGCGCGGCCGACCTCCTCGGTGCCGGCGAGGAGCGGCGCGTGGCTGCCGCGCGGGGCGTCCGGGTCGTCGTACGCGAAGGTGAAGGGGTTCTTGGCGACGCCGACGGTGGGCAGGCCGGTGAGGACGCCGAGGTGGCTGGCGAGGCCGAAGCGGCGCGGGTGGGCGAGGCCGTAGCCGTCGCAGACGACCAGGCCCGGCGGACAGGGCAGGGCGTCGAGGGCGGCCCGAACGGTGGGGATCTCACGGAAGGCGAGCAGACCGGGCACGTAGGGGAAGGAGACGCGGCCGACGGCGGTCGCCTCGGCCACGGGTTCCAGGGTCGCCGCGTCCAGCACGACGGCCGCCGCCGCGACCAGGTCCCGTTCGTCGTCGTAGGCCACGTCGACACCCGTGACATGGCCCGTGCCGGGCGCCGGTCCCGGCTCGTCGAGAACCACCCGCCCCCGCAACTCGTCCTGCACGGCCAGCGCCGCTTCCTCGGTCGCGGGCCAGCCCGCGGGTACGCATACGGTCGTCATGGTGATCACGAGCGTACGACGCGCCACGCGCGCGTGCGGCGGGCGCGGTCGCGTTCCCGTGTCAGCGCTGGAGGATCGGCGGGTCAGCTCTTCCTGGCGTTCAGGGCGCGTTGCAGTTGCGCCTTGTTCATGTCGGAGCGGCCCTCGATGCCACGCTGCCTGGCCTCTTCGTAGAGCTGGTCGTAGGTCGGGCCCGCGGCGCCGCTGTGCGAGCGCTTGCCGCCGCGTCTCCCGGACGACATGTCCTGGAGGGACGTACGGCTCGCGGTTTCGGACTCGCCGGCGCGGGCGCGTTCCTTGTTGACGGTCCGCGCGGCGATCTCCTCGGCTCGCTGTTCGCTCTCGCCCCGGTCGAGCGCGCTCTCCTTGATGTGCTCGTACTGGCGTTCCCGCTTGGGGCTGGATCCGCGTGGCATGGCCACTCCCTCCGTGTCCCATCGTCGGCATTGCCGCCACCGGGTACCCGCGGGTCAGCGCTCCAGACGTGCCACCCGGCCCTGCTCACCGGCGGCCCAGCAGCTCAGGTCCGGGGTGCAGTCGACGGTGTCGTACGAGCCGGTGTCGACGGTCCGCCAGGTGCGGCCGCCGTCGGTGGTCAGGTCGGTGCCGGTGGGGCCGACGGCGAGGGCGGTGCTGCGGCTGTGCGGGAGCCAGGCCGCGCCGGAGCGGTAGGCGGGCGGCGGTGTGGTCGCGGGCTGCCAGGTGCGGCCGCCGTCGCGGGTGACCGCGGCCGCCTGCGGGGAGGACTGGTCGGGGCGGTAGTCGCCGCCGACCGCGAGGCCGTGGGTGCGGTCGCGGAAGGCGAGGGCGAAGACGCCCTTGGCCGGATCGCCGGCCGGGACGGGCGTGTCGGTGGCGGTCCAGGTCCGTCCACGGTCGGTGGAGTGCAGCACGCGCGCGTGCGCGCCGCCGCCGGTGGCCAGCCAGGCGTCCTTCGGCCCGGAGGCGACCAGGCACTGGCCACTGGCGGCGAAACCGGCCTCGCCGTCCAGGGCGGCCGGCATCCCGGTGCTGGGCAGTACCCGCCAGGAGCGGCCGCCGTCGCCGGTGGCCAGGATGCGGAACCTCCCCTCGACCGGGTCGCTCATGGCGAGGCCGTGGCGGCGGTCGAAGAAGGTCATGCAGTCGTAGAAGGCGGCGGGGTCGGTGTTGCGGAAGGACTCGGTCCAGGTCGCCCCGCCGTCGTCGGTGCGGTAGACGCGGGACGCCTCGCCCTCGCCGATGGCCAGCACCACCGCGCGGCGCGCGTCGAACGCCTCGACGTCCCGGAACTGGAGGTCGCCCGCGCCCGGCGGAGAGACGTTCCGCCAGGTCGTCCCGCCGTCGGTGGTGCGCAGCACGGTGCCGGCCGTTCCGGCCAGCCACGCGGTGTGCCGGTCGACGGCGGCCAGACCGCGGAACCGCACGTCCGGTGTGCCGGTGTTCTTGACCACCCAGTGCGGTGCCGGTGTCGCCGCGTGCGCGGAACCCGCGGTCAGCGCGGCCAGCGCCGCCGCGCACGCCACCCCCACCGTCACCGTCCGGCTCGTCCGTCCCGTCCGTCCTGACCGCCGCGTGCTCCCCAAGCGCCTCATGGCGGGGCAAGTTAGCCCACTGTCCCGGTGCCGTCCAGAGGGCCCGGCCGTCCCCTGGGCCAGGTAAGCCCCAGGTGTGAATGAACCCGGTGACAGAGGTCACTCGCACTTCGCGTGCACGGATCGGCCGCTTCCGTCGTCTCTTCCAGTGCCAGGTCTTATACGCCCGGAAATTCGTCCAGCCGTCACTAGGGAGCAAGGCCTTGTCCACTGTCATCGAGCAGCCCGTGGAGGCCCGACTGGTCGCCGCGTCGCCCCGCATGCCCAGCATTCCCGCCAGCCTTCGCTACGACAGCGAGGACCCCTTCGCCGTCCGTATGACGTTCCCGGCCCCGGCCACCCTGGAGGGCGTCGACGTCTGCTGGACGTTCTCCCGCGAACTGCTCGCGGCCGGCCTGCACGCCCCGGAGGGCGCGGGGGACGTCCGGGTGCGACCGTACGGCTACGACCGGACCGTCCTGGAGTTCCACGCCCCCGAGGGCACCGCCGTCGTCCATGTGCGCACGGGCGAGATCGAGCGGTTCCTGGAGGCGACCGGTGACCTGGTGCCCACCGGTCTCGAACACCTCCGGCTGGACCTCGACCACGACCTGGCCGAACTGATGCGGGACGCCTGCTGAGCCATCCGGTGGCGTCGGCCGGCCGCCGGACGGGGTCGCGATTAATTGCGTTGACACCCCGTTGGGGCCCTCCTACCTTGTACAACGGTTCTGTTGCCGTCGATAGGAGAAGGACGTTGCTCGTCTGAGGACTCGAGACACCGCGTCACACCCGCGAGGTGTGTCCGTGGCGTTCGACCTCGGCGTGCGAGCCGTCCTCCGGCACAGGCATCTCTTCCCTGGCCCTCGGCTGCTGTCCCGCGGTGTCTCGACACGCGTCTGTCCCCGACACCGCAAGCAACCATGAGGCGCCCATGTCTGCTTCCGTCACCTGTACGTCCCTGTCCTTCTCCTGGCCCGACGGCACCCCCGTCCTCGACGGCCTGGACGTCGCCGTAGGCCCCGGCCGGACCGGCCTGGTCGGCGTCAACGGATCAGGGAAATCCACACTTCTCAAGCTCATCGCCGGTGAGCTCACCCCGTCCGACGGCACCGTGAAGGTGGCCGGCGACGTCGGTCACCTCCCGCAGAACGTCACCCTGGACACCGCGCTGCGCGTCGAGGAAGCGCTCGGCATCGCCGCCCGGCGGGCCGCGCTGCACGCCATCGAGGCGGGCGACGCGTCCGAGGCGCACTTCGAGACGCTCGGCGACGACTGGGACGTCGAGGAGCGCGCCCTGGTCACCCTCGGCGAGCTCGGACTCGGCCACATCGGACTCGACCGGACCGTCGGCGAGGTCTCCGGCGGCGAGTCGGTGCTGCTGCGGCTGGCCGCGCTGCTGCTGGACCGGCCGGACGTACTGCTGCTCGACGAGCCCACCAACAACCTCGACCTGTACGCCCGCAAGCGGCTGTACGCGGCCGTCGCGTCCTGGCCGGGCCTGCTGATCGTGGTCAGCCACGACCGTGAACTCCTCGACCTGGTCGACCAGATCGCCGATCTGCGCGCCGGGGAGGTCACCTGGTACGGCGGCAACTTCTCGGCGTACGAGGAGGCGCTCGCCGTCGAACAGGAGGCGGCCGAGCGCATGGTGCGGGTCGCCGAGGCCGATGTCCGCAAGCAGAAACGCGAACTGTCCGACGCCCAGGTCAAACTGGCCCGCCGCAAGCGGTACGGGCAGAAGATGTTCGAGCAGAAACGCGAGCCGAAGATCGTCATGGGGGCGCGCAAACGGGCGGCTCAGGAGTCCGCGGGCAAGCACCGCATCATGCACGAGGAGCGGCTCAGCGAGGCGAAGGAGCGGCTGGACGAGGCGGTGGAGGCGGTACGGGACGACGACGAGATCCGCGTCGAACTGCCGTACACGGCCGTACCGCCGGGCCGGAACGTCCTGACGCTGGAGAATCTGGAGCTCGCGCACGGCTCGCGGGTGAAGGGGATCCTCGATCTGCGCGGGCCCGAGCGGATCGCGCTGATCGGGCGCAACGGCGCGGGCAAGACGACGCTGCTGCGCACGATCGCCGGGGAGCTGGAGCCGGTCGCGGGCGAGGCGCACACGCATGTGCCGCTGCGTTTCCTGCCGCAGCGGCTGGACGTGCTCGACGGGGAGCTGACCGTGGCCGAGAACGTGGCCAGGTTCGCGCCGGGCGCCACCAACAACCGGATCCGGGCCCGGCTGGCCCGCTTCCTGTTCCGGGGCGCCCGCGCCGACCAGCGGGCGGCCACGCTCTCCGGCGGCGAACGCTTCCGGGCGGCGCTGGCCGCGCTGCTGCTGGCCGAGCCCGCCCCGCAGTTGCTGATGCTCGACGAGCCGACGAACAACCTCGACATGGCGAGCGTGCGGCAGCTCACCACTGCTTTGGAGTCGTACCAGGGGGCTCTGATCGTGGCCAGTCACGATCTTCCCTTCCTGGAGTCGATCGGGATCACCCGCTGGCTGCTGATGGCGGACGGGGAGCTGACGGACACCACACCGGAGGAGGTGGCGCGTCTCAGGAGGGGCACAGCCTGACAACAAGGGTTTTGTCGACACGGACCCGCGCTGCATGATGGCGGTCCGGCGCCCCCGACAATGGGCGCCGGACCCAACCGCCGACCCCGGAGACCCGTCGTGCCCAGCAAGAAGGCCCTCATCCGCCGCCCCAGCCCGCGCCTCGCCGAAGGTCTGGTGACGCACATCGAGCGGGAGAAGGTCGACGACGAGCTCGCCCAGGACCAATGGGAGGAGTACGCGCAGACGCTGCGCGCGCACGGCTGGGAGACCGTCGAGGTCGATCCGGAGGACGACTGCCCGGACTCGGTCTTCGTCGAGGACACGGTCGTCATGTACAAGAACGTGGCGCTGATCACCCGGCCCGGCGCCGAGTCCCGGCGCGCGGAGACCGCCGGGGTCGAGGAGGCGGTGGCCCGCCTCGGCTGCTCGGTGAACTGGATCTGGGAGCCGGGCACGCTGGAGGGCGGTGACGTCCTCAAGGTCGGCGACACCCTCTACGTCGGCCGGGGCGGACGGACCAACGCGGCCGGGGTGCAGCAGTTGCGGGCGGTGTTCGAGCCGCTGGGCGCGCGGGTCGTCGCCGTACCGGTGAGCAAGGTGCTGCATCTGAAGTCGGCGGTGACCGCGCTTCCCGACGGAACGATTCTGGGGCACATCCCGAACGTGGACCGGCCCTCGCTGTTCCCGGGCTTCCTGGCGGTGCCCGAGGAGGCCGGCGCCCATGTGGTGCTGCTGGGCGGCGGCAAACTGCTGATGTCGGCGAGCGCCCCGAAGACGACGGAACTGCTGACCGACCTCGGCCACGACGTGGTCACGGTGGACATCTCCGAGTTCGAGAAACTCGAGGGATGTGTGACGTGCCTCTCGGTGCGACTGCGGGAGCTGTACGTCTGACCGGGTGATCTGGTCACCCCTCCAGCCCTGGGACCTGCGAGTCCCGGGCCCGTTTGGCATGTCCCGATTCGCCCTGGGCACGGCGCCTGATCAGCGGTCTTAACGGCGCGCTTAACCTACGGCTTCGTAACCTACGGGTTCGTAGCCTACGATCACGTAGGTTTCCGGCACCGCTCGCCGGTCCTCACCCGTTCATTCGCTCTTGTTCGGCGTCCCCCTGGAGTTCTCGTGACGATCACTTCTCCCCATCTCGGCAGCTCGTCCGCCTGGACCGACGCGCGGCTGCTGTACGCCCTGGAGGAAGTGGTCGAGAAGGAGCTGAACCGCCATCTGAAGGTCGCCAAGGACTGGATGCCGCACGAGTACGTGCCGTGGTCGGACGCCCGTAACTTCCCCGGCTTCTTCGAGGACGGCGAGGCCTGGGGCAAGGAGCAGTCCAAGGTCACCGAGATCGGCCGGATCGCCCTGGTGGTGAACCTGCTCACCGAGGACAACCTGCCCAGCTACCACCACGAGATCGCCTCGCTGTTCGGCCGGGACGGCGCCTGGGGCACCTGGGTGCACCGCTGGACCGCCGAGGAGGGCCGGCACGGCATCGTGATGCGCGACTACCTGCTCGCCTCCCGCGCGGTCGACCCGGACAAGCTGGAGGAGTTCCGGATGTCGCACATGAGCGAGGGCTTCGAGTCGGACAACCGCCACTCGATGCTGCACTCGGTCGCCTATGTCGCCTTCCAGGAACTCGCGACCCGCATCTCGCACCGCAACACCGGCCACCAGTCCGGCGATCCGGTCTGCGACCGCATGCTGGCCCGGATCGCGACCGACGAGAACCTGCACATGGTCTTCTACCGCAACCTTCTGAAGGCCGCCTTCGAACTCGCCCCCGATCTGACCATGCAGGCGGTGCGGGACGTCGTGGTCGACTTCCGGATGCCCGGCCACGGCATCCCCGGCTTCGAGCGGGCCGCCGCCCAGATGGCCATCGGCGAGGTCTACAACCTGCGCATCCACCACGACGACGTGATCCAGCCGGTGCTGCGCCACCTGAAGGTCCTGGAGATCGACGGCCTCGGCCCGGAGGGTCTGCAGGCTCAGGAGGAACTCGGCCTGTTCATGGGCGGGCTGGACGCGGAGGCCCTGAAGTTCGACGAGAAGCTGGCCGCGCGCAAGGCGCGGATGGCGGCGCGCGCCGGGGCGTGAACCCACGACGGAGGGGCGCGCGGATTATCCGGTGCGCCCTGTCGGTGGCCTGCGGCATCATGCGCCCATGCGTGCTGACATCACCTCCGGCCGGGCGGTCGGCTTCCTGCTGGACCTGATCGACTCCACAGGCGCCGACCGGGTACGCGCGCGTGTCGGGCTGCCCCGGCCGGCGCCGGAGGACCTCCGGGAGGCCCGGCGCCGGCTCCCGTCGGGGCTGCCGGCACTGCCTTCCTCGGTGCTGCTGTGGATGCTCCAGGAGGACGACCCCGAACTCAACGCCGTCGTCTGGCGTCTCCTCACGGACCGGGACACGGCGCTGCGGCGGGCCGTCCTGAACGGGGTGCCGTTCGGCCCGGGCCCCCTGCCCACGGTGGAGGTCGACCCGGTCCTGCGCGACAACTACGAGCCGCCACCGGTCCCGGAACGGGTCGCCCGCCTCGGACTGGTCCCGGCCCTGCGCGAGTCGACCACCATGGCCGCCGCGCGGGAGGCCACGTCCATGGTCTACCGGCGCGAGCACTGGCAGACGGTCGCGGCGGCGGACCGCGAGAACTCCCTTCCCGGCTACGTCCGGTGGGCCCTGGCCGTACGCCCGGACTGCCCGCCCTCGCTGCGCGCCCAGTTCGGCGCGCACCGCAAGTTCGACTTCCGCGTCCGCCAGGCCGGGATCACCACGGGCCCCGCCGAGTACGCCGTGGGACACGGCCCCGCCCTGGACGCGCTGAAGGTGCTCTCCCTCGGACACGTGATGTTCCCGCGCCGGATCGCCGAGGCCGAGGACGCCCTGCGCCCGCTCGTCCGCGACCACCTGGGCGACCACGAGGAGGCCTGGGCGGTACTGGCCCAGCTGCTCGGAACCTTCCACGGCACGACCGAGGAACTGATCGTGACCGCCGGGGCCATCGCCTAGGACAGGCCCTGAGCCACCGCCCGCTCCTTGTACCGGTCCGGATAGCGTTCGGTGAACTTCACCGCCCAGACCAGCAGGGCGATGGGGACGACCCAGTTGAACCAGTCGCTCTGCCCGGGCAGTCGGATGGCCAGCCAGGTGGACAGGGCCATCAGCGCGAAGACCACCCCCCAGGCCGCGGTCAGCACCATGTTGACGTGGGTGAAGACGGGCGAGCCCCAGTACTCGCGCGGCACGGAGTGGCGCGCGTACTGCGCCGTGAAGGGGTCGGACAGCAGGGAGCCGAGCGCCACGACGGCCACCACCGCGTTGGAGATGACCTGGGCGTACGTCTCCAGCCAGATCAGCTCGTGGCGGTCCAGGGCGAGGGCGAGGACGCAGAGCACCGCGAAGAACACGATGGCGATCATGTCCAGCAGGAAGAACCGGCCCCGGAGCATGTCCTTGCCGGACAGCACGACCGCGGCGACCAGTGCCGCCAGCGCCGCGTACTCCCAGGTGCTGGGGCTCGCGACGACGCCGAAGATGATCCACGGAGCGAAGGAGAGGAAGACGCTCCCGGTACCTACGGGCTTCTCGGCCCGGGTTCGCACGGCCGGCCGCTGTTCCGTGTGTCCCATGGGAGCTCCTCCCATCGCCACCTGGCTCTCCTACCAGCGTGCCGCGCCGACGGGCCGTCCGCACACTCTCCGGTGTGTGCCGCCGGCCCGGGGCTCCTGGCGTGGGAAGGGCGGGCGGCGGACGGGCCGGGGCCGTCCCGGCGACCGGGACGGCCGGATCCGCCGCCGGGAGCCGCCATGCCCTACCGGTTCAGCGTTGAACGACCGGTGCGGACCCGGCGCCGGCCGCGCTGTGGCGCCGGCGAACCAAGCCGTACGGCTTCGAGTCGCCGTTCGACCTGCTCACCGAGATCTCCGCGTACGACCTCACCCCGGTCGCCCACCGGATCAGCACCCCGCTGCTGATCACCGACCCGGAGGGTGAGCATTTCTGGCAGGGCGCCTCGCGGCGGCGCTGCGACGCGCTGCCGGGCCCGCGGCGGCTGGTGCTTCACAGCGGCGGAGGGCGCGCATCCGCACTGCGAGCCGATGGGCCGCGCCGTCTTCGGACAGCGGGTATTCGACTGGCTGGACGCCCTGCCGGCGTCCGTCCAGAAGCCGTTCCAGGGGGCGGGGCGGCCGGATTCGAACCGGCGTGTTCTGGTTCTGGAGACCGGTGCGCCTGCCTCTGCGCTACGGCCCCGCCCTTGCGGCCGATCGTAATGCCTTCGCCCGATGTCGGTGGCGGCTGGTACCAATGGAGCGTCGGGGGGAACTGCGCGGCGGGGGGCTGCACATGGCGTACGGAGAGCGGGGGCGGCCACGCCCGCCCGTGGTCGATCTGGCCGACCGCAGGGCACTCGAGGCCTACCGGCCGGCGGATCCGGAGACGGTCGCGCAGGCGAGGCGGCTGAAGGAGGCCGCCCTGCTGGACTTCGGGCTGACCGAGTCGGCGGTGGCGTCGTGGCTGTACTCGAAGTGCCCGCACCAGATCCCGACGACGGCGATCGACACGGCGGCCGTGGTCGCCTCGGGTGACGGCACCTGTCTGCTGCTCTACAACCCGGACTTCTTCGTCGGACTCGGCCTGGACGGCGTGAAGTTCGTGCTGTTCCACGAAGCCCGGCACCTGGTGCACCGCCATCTGCTGGCCGACCCGGAGCTGCGCGAGGACCCGGTGTTCACGCTCGCCGCCGAGGTCGCCGTCAACCATGTGGCCCTGGTCCGCCTCGGCCGTGACGACCTGCCGCTGCTGGACGGCCGTCCGACGGGTGTCGATCCGCGCGCGGTGTACGAGGCCTACCGGGAGGATCTGACGGCCCACGGCCTGGAGCCGCTGGTGTACGAGCGGTTCGTCGAGACCGACATGCGGATCTACGGCGAGCTGAAGCGGATGCGCGAGCCGCCGGTGCCGCCGCCGCTGTGCCCGCATCTGGTGGCCGGTCTGGTCCCCGCCGACCAGGAGACCGTCGACGCGGTGACCTCGTCCGCGCTGCTCAACTCGCTGCTGGCGGCCCGGCGCGGTCACGCCGACGCGGAGCGCGAGCTGCTCGACCTCATGAACCGCACGGATGAGGGTTCGGCGCGGGCCGCGAAGCTCTGGGGGAACCTGGGCGCGGGCATGCTGCGCGGCGAGACCAGCCGCACCCGGACGGTCGACTGGTGGCAGCGCTGGCTGGTCGACGTCCTGGGCTCCCGGCTGCGCGACGGCGAGCGGCTGGTGTACCCGAAGAAGCGCGGCGCCCTGCTCGCCGCCCTCGGCCAGGATCCGGTGCTCGCCCGGCGCGGCCCGGTCCGCGACAAGGTGCTCGTCATCGCCTACGACACCTCGGGCTCGATGCCCCACCAGGTGATCGACTGCCTCACCCGGCTCGTCGGCCGGATCGACGGGGTGGCGGCGCACTGGCTGTCCTTCGACGCGGTGGTGATGCCGTTCGCACCCGGCGAGCGTGTGTACGGCGGTGGCGGCACCAGCTTCCAGGCGGTCGCCGACTATGTGGAGGGCCGTACCGAAGTGGCGGGCCGCCGTTGCGAGGTGATCCCGGACGCGGTGGTCGTGCTGACCGACGGATACGCGCCGCCGGTCACCCCGGCCGAGCCGGAGAAGTGGATCTGGCTGATCACGGAGGGCGGCGACGACTGGCCCGAGAGGCACACACCCGCGATGGACTGCCATCGCGTCACCACGGGATCGCGGTAGATGAGCACACGGACGAAGACCACGGAGAAGAAACGGACCACGGAGCCGTCCCGGCTGGAGTCCTTCATCGACGCGATGATCGACATGCGGCAGACCGGGCAGATCTTCGGCGAGCACGGCATCGGCAAGACGGCGACGTTCTTCTCGCACCTCGCCCGGTCCCACCCGGACACCACGCTGGTGTATGTGCCGGCGGCGAACCTGACCCCGGACGACCTGCTGGTCAACGCACCGGTCCGGGACCCGCACACGGGCGAACTGGTGCTGCGCCAGCTGGTGATGAGCCAGCTCAGGCCGGCCCGGCCGTTCGTGCTGCTCATCGACGACTCGCTGCAGGCGGGCGACACGATCCAGTCGCAGCTGATGCAGATCGCCTGCGACTGGTCGCTGGGCGAGCACGATCTGCGCGCCCTGGGCTGTGTCGGTGTGTTCCTCACCGACAACGAGTCGCTGTCGGAGACCTCGGCCCGCCGTGGTGACCTGGCGCTCCTGGACCGCATGGTGACGCTGCGGATCACGGCGAACGACACCTCGTGGCGGCGGCATCTCGCGGCCGAGTACCGCCCGTGGGACCTGCGTCCGGTGTTCTCCCTGTGGGCGTCGCTCTCCCCCGCGCTGCGCGAACTGCTCTCCCCGCGCACCCTCGACCATGTGCTGGCCAACGCGCGCGAGGGCTTCCCGCTGCGCTGGGGCCTGCCGCTGGTCGACGGCGAGCGGCTGCGGCTGGCCGAGCCCGGCCCGGACGGCCGCCCCGGGCAGAACCGGACGGCCGAGATCCTCGACCGGATCGCCGCGAGCGTGGGCGTGGCCAACCCGGCGACGATCGCGGACCCGGTACGGCAGGTGGTGCGGGCCGCGCTGCGCAACCGCTGGACGGTACTGCTCCAGGGGCCGCCGGGGTGCGGCAAGACGGAGCTGGTGCGGGAGACCGTGCGCGAGGGGCTCGGCCGGGACGCCCTGTACTTCTCGCTGCCGGTGACGAACGTCGAGGACCTGTGCGCGCCGGTCCCCTCCCCGGATGGCACGCTGGACAACCTCCTGGCCGCGCCGTTCACGGGTCCGGAGCCCAAGGTGATCGTCTGGGACGAGTACAACCGGCCCAAGGACAAGGCCGCGTTCGCCAAGCTGATGGAGGTCACCCAGGAGTGGTCCCTGGCCGGGCGGCGGATCGAGAACCTGCGGGCGCAGATAGCGGTGCAGAACCCGCCGTACCACCTGGGCCGCAAGCTCCTCGTGGCACGGAACAACATCGCCCAGGCGACCCGTTTCACCGCCTCGCTCCTGGTCGAGCCCGAGGACATCCCGGCCAACGAGTGGCTGCTCACGCGCTACGGCCGGGACGCCGAGACGGTCCTTGAGTGGTGGAAGCACGACATCGACGACGAGGGGCGGGCCTGGATCACCAAGCGGACGCTGGAGCGGCTGATCAAGCTGCACCGGCGGGGGCTGCCGCTGGAGATGGGCACGGTCTACCTCGGCGACGGCGAGTACGCGCCGGTGCCGCTGACGGCCCTGGTCGACCGCTTCCGGGGGCGCCCGGTCACCGGCCTGCGCGAGCTGGCCCGGGACGTCGAGGCCTGGGAGGACCGCTTGCGCCGGGCCGCCGCGCTCTCCGACGAGGGCGGCGGCGACAGCGACGTGGTGCACCAGATCCTCGCCAACGCCGAGCTGTCCCAGCTGAAGCGGGAGCGGGCGGTGGTGATCCGCCTGGTGGCCCTGCTCCCGGCGAAGCTGCGCGCGACCTATCTGGTGGGTGCGTCGGAGCGGCAGCAGCGGTACTGGATGGAGGTGTTCGGGGAGATGCGCAGGAGGTGAGAGTCAGCCCTGAGGCGGTGCCGTGCGGTGCACACTGTGTCCGGCACCCCGGGGAACGTCGGCTCCCCACTCACCACGCGGCCTCCCGGTAGTCCTTCAGGAACACCCCGGACACCGGGTCGCCGGCCTCGCCGCGCACGATCGGGTCGTAGACGCGGGCCGCCCCGTCGACGATGTCGAGCGGGGTGCGGAAGCCCGCGCCCGCCATCCTGGCCTTCTTCGGGGCCGGGTTCTCGTCGGTGATCCAGCCGGTGTCCACCGCGCACATGTGGACGCCCCGCTCGGCGAGTTCGGCGGCGCTGGTGCGGGTGAGCATGTTGAGGGCGGCCTTGGCCATGTTGGTGTGCGGATGGCCCGCCGTCTTGTTGCGGACGGCGAACCGGCCCTCGACCGCGGTCACGTTGACCACGTACCGGCGCGGGTGCGGCGAGGCCAGCAGCAGCGGCAGCAGCCGGTCGCAGAGCAGGGCCGGGGCAAGGGCGTTGACCAGCTGGGTCTCCAGGACCTCGGCCGGGTCCAGGTCGCCGAGCCGGGCCGACCAGGAGTTCTCCGGCGAGGGGTCGGGCAGCAGCCCGGCCTCGTCGGCCTCCCGGAGGGCGACGGGCAGCGACGCGGCTCCCTTCGCCGGCGTCCGCAGCGATGTGAACCCGGGGGCCGGTCGGGCGCCCGGCGGCAGCGCGGCGCGTTCGCCGGAGGCCAGCAGGGCGTAGGACTCGGGTGGTCTGCGCACGGTCTGGGCCGCGTTGTTGACGAGGATGTCCAGCGGCTCGCCCTCCTGCCGCAACTCCTCGCACAGGCCGAGCACTTGACGTGGATCACGCAGGTCGACGGCGAGCACGGTCAGCCGGTCCCGCCATTTCGCGCTGCCGGGGGCGGCTTGGAAGCGGCGCACGGTGTCGTGCGGGAAGCGGGAGGTGACCAGGACTTCGGCGCCGTCGCGCAGCATCATCAGCGCCAGCTGGAAGCCGATCTTCACCCGGCCGCCGGTGAGCAGCACCCGGCGGCCGCTCAGGTCGGTGCTCAGGGCGCGGCGGGCGGTGTTGTCGGCGGCGCAGTCGGGGCAGAGCCGGTGGTAGAAGGTGTCGACCTGTCGGTAGGGCGACTTGCAGACGTAGCACGTGCGCGGCTTCTGGAAGACACCCCCGGCACCGGGCACGGCCAGCGGCGCGTCCTCGCGGCGGTCCAGGGCGCCGGTCGCGGTCGCGGCCATCACAGCGGCGTCGGCGCGGGACAGTTCGGTGCCGCGGGTCCTGCGGCGGCGCAGCCGTCCGTCGCGGGCGAAGGAGGCGGCGACCTGCTCGGCGCGCAGCCGCACCGGGTCGTCGACGGGCAGCGCCCGCAGCTTCCCCACCACGTCGTGGAAAGCGGCCAGTTCCGCCTCGGTGATCGCCTCGCTCATCCGTCCCGCCGCCCCGTGTCCGCCCTACCGTGGTCCCAGCCGGATTCGAACCGGCGTATCCGCCCTGACAAGGCGGCGAGTCTGCCTCTGCTCTACAGGACCTCGTCACGCGGCCCGGACGACCGGATTCGAACCGGCGTGTTCGCCTGAGCAAGGCGGTGCGTCTGCCTCTGCGCTACGTCCGGCCGCGTCCCGGGATCGTAACCGGGCGCGGCGAGGGACCGTACACATTTTCCGGGGCGGCCGTGGTCCGGCTCTTCCGGGGCGGCCGTGGTCCGGCGATTCCGGAGCGATCATGGTCCGGCGTTTCCGGGGCGGCCGTGTTTCAGCTCTCCCGGGGCGGTCGTGGGTCAGCGGGAGGCGCGCCGGAGTTCCAGTCGCTCCTTCTCGGACAGGCCGCCCCAGACGCCGAAGCGTTCGTCGTTGTCCAGCGCGTACTCCAGGCAGGCCGAACGCATCTCGCACATACCGCAGATGCGCTTCGCCTCGCGCACCGAACTGCCGGGCTCGGGGAAGAAGAAGTCCGCCCCGGTCTGCGCGCACAACGCCTGCGCATGCCAGACCGGGACGGGCGTGCGGGGTGGGATGGTGGTGTCGAAGTGCATGCCCAGGATCGTGCCGTGCGGCGAAAAACGTTCGATCAACGCCCGCTCAACGGGGGCGCGACGGACCGCAGCAGCCTCGATCATGCGCGACGACGCCACGCCTGCGCACGGCGGCGCGCGCAACGGAATCAAAACTCGGCGAGTGCGTCAAGTGACCTACGGTAACCGGATTGCGGTGGGCGCGCTCCGGCAGCGATTGTCAGTGGGCGGTGGAAGACTCGGCTCTGCAATGCACGGGACCCTTCCGAGGAGGGCGAAGATGCTCACCACCCGTTTCGTCAACGGCGCTCCCAACTGGATCGACCTCGGCACCCCCGAGATCGACGGCGCCGTCTCCTTCTACAACGGCCTCTTCGGCTGGCAGTTCCAGTCGGCGGGTCCGGACGCCGGCGGTTACGGATTCTTCCAGCTGGACGGCAGGACCGTCGCCGGCGGTATGCAGACCAGTCCCGAACAGGGCCCGCCGAGCTGGACCGTGTACTTCCAGAGCGAGGACGCGCAGGCCACCGCCAAGACCGCCGAGCAGGCGCACGGCAGCGTCCTCGCCCAGCCGATGGACGTGATGGGCCAGGGCCACTTGGCGATCCTCGCCGACCAGGCGGGCGTGCCCTTCGGGATCTGGCAGCCAGGGCTGACCAAGGGCGTGGACGTGGCGAGCGATCCCGGTTCGCTGTGCTGGGTCGAGCTGTACACCCCGGACATCGCGGCGGCCGCCGCTTTCTACCACAAGGTGCTCGGCCTGGAGACTTCCGGAGTGCCCTTCCCCGGCGGCACCTACACCTGTGTCAACCCCGCGAACGGCGACGACGACTCCATGTTCGGCGGGGTGGTCCCGCTGGCCGAGGACCCTGCCGAGGCCCAGATCGGCGCGTACTGGCTGCCGTACTTCGAGGTCGAGGACCCGGACGCGGTGGTGGAGAAGGCGCAGCAGACCGGTGGCAAGGTGCGGATGCCGGCGACCACGCTGGAGGGTGTGGGCCGGATGGCCAAGCTGGCCGACCCGTACGGCGCCCGGTTCGCGGTGATCAGGGGCGAGCAGCAGGGCTGAGGCGGAGGCGGTCTATGCGGTGGCACGCCGTACCAGTGTCGTGGGCAGGATGACGCTGGACGGCGCGCCCGTGGCCGGGTTCCCCCGGGTCAGGGAGGCCAGCAGGAGCCGGGCCATCAACCGGCCCATCTCCTCGATGTCCTGACGGACCGTCGTCAGTGACGGCTCGGCCTGTTCGGTGACGGGCAGCACGTCGTCGAAGCCGATCACGGCCACGTCCTCGGGCACCCGGTGGCCGCGCTCGCGCAGGACGCGCAGGGCGCCCAGTGCGGTGAGGTCGTTGGCCGCGAACACGGCGTCGACGTCCGGGCAGCGGTCGAGGAGTTCGGCCATGGCGCGCTCGCCGCCGGCCGGGGTGAAGTCGCTGGGCACGACCAGCCGCGGATCGGTCCTTCCCAGGGCGTCCATGACGTCCCGGTAGCCCTGGAGGCGGTCGGCGGCCGATGTCTGGTCCAGGGGCCCGGTGATGTGGGCGATCCGGGTCCGGCCGAGGCCGGCGAGATGGCGTACGGCGTCCTGGGCGCCGCCCCGGTTGTCGCAGTCGACGTACACGGCGCTGTTGGTGCCGTCGCTCCAGCCGGGCCGGCCGCCGAACACGGTGGGAACTCCGGCGCCCTCGATCAGACCGGGCAGCGGGTCGTCGAGATGGAGCGAGAAGACGAGCGCGCCGTCGACATGGCCGCCGGCGAGATAGCGGGCCACGCGCGCGTGGTCGTCCCGCCCCTCGGTGAGCAGCAGCACGAGCTGGTTGTCGCGGGCGGTCAACTCCTTGCTGATGCCCCGCAGTTGGAGGGCGAAGAAGGGGTCGGTGAAGATCCGGGTCTCGGGTTCGGCGATGACGACGGCGATCGCGTCGTGCCGTTTGGTGACCAGGCTGCGGGCCGCCTGGTTGGGGACGTAGCCGAGTTCCTCCACCGCTTTGCGGACCCGCTCGACGAGGGGTTCGCGCACCCCGTCCCCGCCGTTGACCACCCGGGACACGGTGGCCCGGGACACCCCGGCCCGCGCGGCCACGGCCTCCAGTGTGGGGCGCGACACTGCCTCGGACACCTGGGCCCTCCTCATCGGCGGCTGACGATCAGCATAGCCCCGGACGGGAGGGAGGACGTGAGCGCCGCCGGGGCGTGACAGCCCGCCGGGGCACCGGGATCCGGACCCGAGCCCCTTCGTCAGGAGGGCTGTTCGGGCCGTGCGCGGCTCGGCTGGACGCGTTTGGGCTCGCCCGGCATCTTCGGGTACTCGGGCGGATACGGCAGGTCGCCGAGACCGTGCTCGTGTTCGTCGCGGCGGGCGAGTTCGAGGAGCGTGTCGAGGGAGAAGGCGTGGTCGTCCATGTCGGCGTGCACATCGCCGACTTCGGCGAAGCGGGCCGGCATCGTGACGAGGTCGAAGTCGCCCGGCTGCACGTCGTCGACCTCCTCCCAGCGCAGGGGCGCGGAGACCGGGGCGTTCGGACGGGGCCGCAGGGAGTAGGCGGAGGCGATGGTGCGGTCCCGGGCGGTCTGGTTGTAGTCGACGAAGATGCGCTCGCCGCGTTCCTCCTTCCACCACTTGATCGTCACCTGGTCCGGCATCCGACGCTCCAGCTCGCGGCCCAGGGCGATCGCCGCGCGCCGCACCTGGGTGAAGGTCCAGCGGGGTTCGATGGGCACGAAGACATGCAGGCCCCGGCCGCCGGAGGTCTTGGGCCAGCCGCGCAGCCCGCCGAACTCGTCGAGGACGGCCCGCAGTTCGTGGGCGGCGCGGACGGCGTCGGCGAAGTCGGTGCCGGGCTGCGGATCGAGGTCGATCCGCAGTTCGTCTGGGCTGTCCACGTCGGCGCGGCGCACCGGCCAGGGGTGGAAGGTGAGAGTGCCGTACTGGGCGGCCCACACCACGGCGGCCTCCTCCGTGGGGCACATCTCGTCGGCGGTGCGGCCGCTGGGGAAGGTGATGTGGGCGGTGGGGATCCAGTCCGGCATGCCCTTGGGCGCGCGCTTCTGGTAGAACCACTCGCCCTCGACGCCGTCGGGGTAGCGCTGCAGGGTGGTGGGGCGGTCGCGCAGGGCGCGCAGGATGCCGGGGGCCACGGCCGCGTAGTAGCGGGCGACGTCCAGCTTGGTGAAACCGCGCTCCGGGAAGAACACCTTGCCGGGGCTGGACAGCCGTACGGTCCGGCCGGCCACCTCCAGTTCCACCGCATCACCCATGCGGCCACGGTAGGCGCACCACCCGGCCCGCGCATATCGGCTACGCCCGTCCCGCACACATCGGCCAGGCCCGCGGCCCGCACATCGGCCAGGCGCGGGGCACGGACATCGATCAGGCCCGCGGCCCGCACATCGGCTAGGCGCGGGGCACGGACCAGGTGACTTCGGGCCTGCGCTGGACGTCGTAGACGATCCGGTCGGGGCGGCTGCCCTTGGCCATGCCGAACGTGATCTTCCCGCGCAGACAGCTGCCCGGTCGCACGGTGCCCGCCGAGACCGGATAGGTCGGCGCCGGTACGCCGTACCCCCTGAGCCCGAGCGGCTTGACCTCGGTGCCGTCCTTGAGCCGGAGGGTCCACGGGGACTGCGCGACGATGACGTTGGTGCTGGCGGCGTCGGCGCACGTCTTCACTTCCAGCACGGCCCACTCGGGGTCGGGGAAGTCGGCGAGGTTGGTCGGAAGGTGCACGCCCTTGGCGGGCTGCGTGTAACTGACGGCGGTCGTGGTGGCGCTGATGTGACTGCCGTCGCCGTCGATGTCCTTCCAGTGCCGGCCGGAGCCGAGCGTGAGGGCCTTGGTCGAGGCCTGCGCGCGGGACGCCTCGGCGCCGGCCGGGTCGGCGCCACCGCCGGTGCAGGCCGTCGCGGTCGCCGCCAGCAACAGGACAGCGGTGACGGTCGTACGGATACGCATGAATGTTCCCCCGTGGAGCGTGTGTACCGAATGAGCATCATGCTGCCTGTGCGGGTGCTGTGCGGACACCGTGTCCAGGTTGTGATCAACAAGCACCGATCCGGGGCGTGCACGCGACGAGCGGAGCCCGGGGTCCGCTCGTAGAGTCGTGGGCATGGATCTGCCGGTGATGCCACCCGTGAAGCCGATGCTCGCCAAGTCGGTGGCGTCGATCCCGCCGGACATGCAGTACGAGGCGAAGTGGGACGGCTTTCGCGCGATCGTGTTCCGGGACGGCGCCGAGGTGGAGCTCGGCAGCCGTACCGGGAAGCCGTTGACGAGGTACTTTCCCGAGCTGGTGGCGGCGCTGACGGAGCGGGTGCCCGAGCGGTGCGTGCTGGACGGGGAGATCGTGATCGCGCGGGAGGGCCGGCTGGACTTCGACGCGCTGACCGAGCGGATCCATCCGGCGGACTCCCGGGTGCGCACCCTGGCGGAGCGGACGCCCGCCTCCTTCGTCGCCTTCGACCTGCTGGCGCTGGCCGACGAGTCCCTGCTGGACGTTCCGCTCACCGACCGCCGCGCCCTGCTCACCACGGCGCTCGCCGGGGTCACCCCGCCCGTGCACCTGGCGCCCGCGACGACCGATGTGGACGTGGCCCGGCAGTGGTTCGAGCAGTACGAGGGCGCCGGCCTCGACGGGGTCATCGCCAAGCCGCTCACCCTGCGCTATCTCCAGGACGAGCGCGCCATGTTCAAGGTGAAGCACGAGCGGACCGCCGACGTCGTGGTGGCGGGCTACCGCCTGCACAAGAGCGGCCCGGTGGTCGGTTCGCTGCTGCTGGGCCTGTACGACGACCGGGGCGCCCTCCAGCATGTCGGCGTCTCGGCCGCGTTCCCGATGAAGCGGCGGGCCGAGCTGATCGAGGAGCTGGCGCCGCTGCGCATGGACGACGCCTCCGGGCACCCCTGGGCGGCCTGGACGCAGGAGGCCGCCCACGAGTCGGCCCGGCTGCCCGGCGCGCCGAGCCGCTGGTCGGGCAAGAAGGACCTGTCCTGGGTACCGCTGCGGCCCGAGCGGGTGGCCGAGGTGGCGTACGACCACATGGAGAACGGCGCCCGCTTCCGCCACACGGCCCGCTTCCGCCGCTGGCGCCCGGACCGCACACCGGACAGCTGCACCTACGCCCAGCTGGAGGAACCGGTGCGGTACGACCTCTCGGAGATCCTGGGGTCGTAGCCCCGACACCCCTCCCCGCGGGCGGGTCACCCGACGGTGCGTGATCGGTTTCGACCGGGTATGGCCACCGGTGAGCCGATGAGCACACAATCAAGGGGACGAACGGGGTGGCAACGGTGGGCATGCGACACAGGGCGCCGACGCGCCGGACCGTGCTGACGGCCGCACTGGCCGCGGCCGTGCTGTCGGCCGGCTGCACCCGGCACGACACCTCGGACGACGGCCGGGCACCGCACGACAGCCAGGCACCGGACGACAGTCAGGCGCCGGACGGGCAGCGCACCGCCGGCACCGGCTCCGTACTGGCCGTGAAGATCGACAACGTCGGCGCGGCCCGCCCGCAGACCGGACTGGACTCTGCGGACGTGGTGTACGCGGAGCAGGTGGAGGGCGGGCTCAGCCGGCTGATGGCGGTGTACGCCACCAAGCTCCCCGGGGTCATCGGCCCGGTGCGCAGCGCTCGCGAGTCCGATCTGGAACTGCTGCGCCAGTTCGACCGGCCGACGCTCGCCTTCTCCGGTGCCCAGCGCAAGCTGCTCCCGCTGATCGACCGGGCACCGCTGCGGCCGGAGACCCCCGACGCGGCGTCCGACGCCTACTACCGGGGCAGCGACAAGCCGGCGCCGCACAACCTGTATCTGCGCCCGGCGAAACTGATGGCCGGCGCACCCGGCGAGGCGGCGCTCACCACCGGCTTCCGCTACGGCCCGGCCTCGGCCGGCGGCACGGCCACCGCCACCCGCACCGTGCGGTATCCGGCGGCCCGCTTCACCTTCACCTGGTCCGGCGGCGAGAAGCGCTGGCTGGTGTCGATGGACGGCACCCCGGCCCGGACCCCGGCCGGGAAACGGGTGGCGGCCGCGACGGTCGTGGTGCAACACGTGCGGGTACGCACGTCCGAGTTCCACGACGTGCTCGGCAACCACACGCCGTTCACCGAGACGGTGGGGACGGGGAAGGCCGAAGTGCTGCGGGACGGGCGTTCGTTCGAGGCCACCTGGACACGGCGGAAGGCCGGCGACGGTACGACGTTCACCGGGGCGGACGGCAGTCCGGTGGACTTCGCCGAGGGGCAGGTCTGGGTGGTGTTCGCGAAGTCCTAGGCCTGCGGGACGAGGGGCTCCGCGGGATTGCGCAGCCCCTCCGCCGCGTCCGAGACCCGGCGGATCAGTTCGAAGAACTGGGTCTGCTCCTCGGCCGAGAGCGGGGCCAGGAACACCTGGTTCATCCGGGCGGTGCGCACGGTGAGCTTGCGGTGGGTGCGCAGCCCGTCGTCGGTGAGGCGCAGCAGAGAGCGGCGGCCGTCCTGCGGGTCGCGCACCTTGTCGACCAGCCCGCGCCGACCGAGCCGGCTGATGACCTCGGCGATGGTCGACCGGTCCAGACCCACCCGCTCCCCCACCGTGCGCTGGTCCAGTCCCGGCTCGGCGACGAGCGCGTTCAGGACGGCGAACTGCGGCGAGGTGATCTCCTCCGAGACCATCGTGTTCCACAGCAGGTAGTGGGCCTGCTGAAGCCGCCGGGCCAGGTGCCCGGGGTGGGTGGTGAGGTCCACCGCGGCCATATGCGCCCCCAAGATCCGAATTGGTTGGTGCACTGAACGATACTCGCAGTCACCACATCCTGTCTGTACACCCGTCTGCCATTACCCGAGGCCTTGACGAGCGAAGACGCCGGTGGCAGCGTGAAAGAGGTCTCGCCGAAGTACTCAGTGCCCTGACTAATTCCTTGATCGAGATGGGGCTTCACGGATGGCCGAGGTGGTCGCCACGGCTGGGAAGGCGGTGGCCGATGTGCCGAAGGGCGCGTCGCCGGCGGTGGGCGGGTTCTGAGCGACAGGTCGTGCGGCACCCGCGGGTGCGCCGCGGCTCGTCGCGCCCACGCGGCAGAGCCGCACATCGATAGAGCCCCGCGCTCCTGCCGGGGCGCTTACAGCTAGGAACTCCCATGACTCTCACCCAAGCCGACATCGACGTCGAAATCACCGCCGAACACTCCGCCTACGAAAAGCGCGTCGCCGAAGGCGCCCCCGTCGAACATCACCCCCGTCGGGACTACGCCCCCTACCGGTCCTCCGTTCTCCGGCATCCGAAACAACCCCTGGTCGCCATCGACACCGGCAAGGATCCGGAGCTGGTGGAGCTGCACTCCCCCGCGTTCGGGGAGCGGGACATCACCGGGACGGACAATGACCTGACCCGTCAGCACACCGGTGAGCCCATCGGTGAGCGGATCACCGTCTCCGGGCGGCTGCTGGACCGGGACGGCCGGCCGGTCCGAGGCCAGCTGATCGAGATCTGGCAGGCCAACTCGGCGGGGCGCTACGCCCACCAGCGCGAGCAGCACGACGCCCCGCTCGACCCCAACTTCACGGGTGTCGGTCGTACGATCACCGACGCCGACGGCGGCTACCGCTTCACCACCGTCCAGCCGGGCCCCTACCCCTGGCGCAACCACCTCAACGCGTGGCGGCCGGCGCACATCCACTTCTCGATGTTCGGCACGGCGTTCACCCAGCGGCTCGTGACGCAGATGTACTTTCCGAGCGACCCGCTGTTCCCGTACGACCCGATCATCCAGTCGGTGACGGACGACGCGGCCCGGCAGCGCCTGGTCGCGACCTACGACCACAGCCTGTCCGTGCCGGAGTTCTCGATGGGCTACCACTGGGACATCGTGCTGGACGGCCCGCACGCCACCTGGCTCGAAGAAGGACGCTGAGCTGCCATGACGAAGATCGACACAAGGAGCCCGGAGCAGGTGCTGCCCACCCCGTCGCACACGGTCGGTCCGTTCTACGGCTACGCGCTGCCGTTCCGCGGCGGCGAGGAGATCGCCCCCCTCGGCCACCCGGACACGGTCACGGTCCACGGGTACATCCTCGACGGCGAGGGCAACCCGCTGCCCGACGCGTTCCTGGAGCTGTGGGGCGCGGACCCCGAAGGGAACGTCTCCACCACCGACGGTTCGCTTCGCCGCGACCCGGCGACCGGTGACCACCTCGGCCGCAACGGCGTGGAGTTCACCGGCTGGGGCCGGATCCAGACGGACGCCGACGGACACTGGTACGCGCGGACGCTGCGGCCGGGTGCCCGTGGCGACAGCGCGCCCTACCTCAGCGTGTGCGTCTTCGCCCGGGGGCTGCTCATGCACCTGTTCACCCGGATCTATCTGCCCGGCGACGACGCCGCGCTCAGCGCCGACCCGCTGCTCACCCGGGTGGGCGAGCGACGCGACACACTGATCGCGGGCGACGAGGGCCGGGGGACCTACCGTTTCGACATCCGCCTTCAGGGCGAGGGCGAGACGGTCTTCCTGGAGTTCCGGTGACGACAGTGGGACACGGCGGCGGCGACGCCGGGCTGCTCGGTCCCGGGTGGGCCGGGTCCGCCGTCGCGTCCGCGACCGAAGACGCCGCCTGGCTGCGGGCGCTCCTCGACGCGGAGGCCGCCCTCACCCGCGCCCAGGCCGCCCTGGGGCTGGCCCCGGCCGAGGCCGCGGCGGCCGTGACGGAGGCGGCCGGCACCGACCGCTTCGACGTCGGTTCGCTCGCGGAGCGCGCCCGGGCCGGCGGAAACCCGGTCATCCCACTGGTCGCCGATCTGACGGAGGCGGTCGGCACGGAGTACGGGCCCTATGTGCACCGGGGCGCCACCAGCCAGGACATCATGGACACGGCGACGATGCTGGTCGCCGCCCGCACCCTGGACCTGGTCCGCGCCGACCTCGGCCGTACCGAGCAGGCGCTGGCCCGGACGGCCGCCGAGCACCGTGACACACCGATGCCGGGACGTACGCTCACGCAGCACGCCGTACCGACGACCTTCGGGCTGAAGGCGGCCGGCTGGCGTTCGCTGGTCCTGGACGCCCGGGACCGCATGGTGCGGGTCCGGGAGTCACTGCCCGTGCAACTCGGCGGCGCGGCGGGCACGTTGGCGGCCTTCGGAGCGTACGGCGCGGAACCCGTCGAAGAGCTGCCCGCGGCGTACGCGCGTGAACTCCGGCTCGCCGTCCCGCTGTTGCCATGGCACACGCTGCGTACGCCGGTCGCCGATCTCGCCGGGTGCCTGGCCTTGACGGCCGGCGCGCTGGGCAAGGTCGCCGTGGACGTGCTGACGCTGTCCCGTACCGAGATCGGTGAGCTCTCCGAGGGCAGCGGGGGCGGTTCGTCGGCGATGCCGCACAAGGCGAACCCCGTGCGGTCCACGCTCGTCGCGGCCGCCGCCCGGCGGGCCCCGCAGCTCGCGGCCGTCCTGTACGGCTCCCTGGTCGCGGAGGACGAGCGGCCGGCCGGTGCCTGGCACGCCGAGTGGGAGCCGTTGCGGGATCTGCTGCGCGCCGTCGGGGGCGCGGCCCGGGACACCGCGGAGCTGGCGGAGGGGCTGCGCGTGCACCCGGAGGCGATGCGCCGGAACCTGGATCTCACCCGTGGGCTGATCGTCTCCGAGCGGCTGTCCGCCGCACTGGCCCCCGTGCTCGGCCGGGCCCGCGCGAAGGAGCTGCTCACCGAACTCGCCCGCCGCACCCACGCCGAGCGGCGCCCGCTGCGTGAACTCCTCGCCGAGGAGCCCGAACTGAAGGACATCGACCTCGACGACCTGACCGACCCGGCCCGCTACACCGGCTCCGCCGGCGCCCTCACCGATCGTGCACTGGAGCGACGTTGATCGAGACCCTCCTCAACCACCGTGTCGAAGGCCCCACTTCCGCTCCTCCGCTGCTGCTCGGGCCGTCGCTGGGCACCTCGTACGCGCTGTGGGACGCGGTGGCGCCCGAACTGTCCACCGGCCACCGGGTGGTGCGCTGGAACCTGCCGGGACACGGCGGTTCGGCACCCGGTCTGCTCAAGGCGGGAGCGACCGTCGGTGACCTCGCCGACCTGGTGCTCGCGCTCGCCGACTCGCTCGGCATCGAGCGGTTCGCGTATGCCGGGGTGTCGCTGGGCGGAGCGGTCGGACTGCACCTGGCCGTCCACCACCCGGACCGGCTGGAAAACCTGGCCGTGATCTGCTCCTCCGCCCACTTCAACGGGGCCGGGCCCTGGGAGGAGCGGGCCGAGCGGGTACGCCGGGAGGGCGTGGAGTGGCTCGCGAAGAACGCGGGCAGCCGCTGGTTCACGCCCGGCTTCACCGTGCCGCGCCTCGTCGAGGACCAGCGGACGGTGGACCCGGAGGCGTACGCCGCCTGCTGCGACGCGCTGGCCGCCTTCGACCTGCGGGACCGGCTCGGCGAGATCGCCGTACGCACCCTGCTGATCGCGGGCCGTCGGGATCCGGCGACCCCGCCGCCGCATCTGCGGGAGATCGCGGACGCGGTTCCGGCGTCCACGCTGGTCGAGTTGCCGGGCGCCTCGCACCTGGCGCCCGCGCAGTGCCCCGAGGCCGTCCTCACCGCGCTCCGCGCGCACCTCGACGGCGGTGCCAAGCGGGGCATGGCGGTGCGCCGGGAGGTGCTGGGCGACGCCCACGTCGACCGGGCGCAGGCCCGCCAGACGCCGTTCACGGCCCGCTTCCAGGACTTCATCTCGCGCTACGCCTGGGGCGAGATCTGGACCGACCCCACGCTCTCCCGCCGCGAACGCAGCATGATCACCCTCACCGCGCTGGTCGCGCACGGCCACTACGACGAGCTGGCCATGCATGTGCGGGCCGCCCGGCGCAACGGGCTCACCCCGGAGGAGATCGGCGCGGTACTGCTGCAGACGGCCGTGTACTGCGGGGTCCCGGCGGCGAACTCGGCGTTCGCGACGGCCCAGCGGGTGCTGGCGGAGGAGGAGGAAGGGTGACCCTGGCAGTCGTAGCCCCAGCAGTATCAAGCAACCGGCGGAGGTGCGTGCCTACGCTGGAAGCATGTCCACCATTCTGATCACCGGTGCCACCTCCGGGCTCGGCCGGTACGTCGCCTTCGAGCTGGTCCGCTCCGGCCATGTCGTCCTCGCGCACGGCCGGGATCCGGGCCGTACCGACGCTCTGGTCCAGGAGCTGCGCACCGAGGGCGACGCGGAGGGCTTTGTCGCGGACCTGGCCTCGCTGGCACAGGTCCGGGAGCTGGGCGCGCGGGTCGCCGAGGCGCGTCCCGACCTGGACGTGCTGATCAACAACGCGGGCATCGGCGCCGGTGCGCCCGGCACCGGACGCGAGCTGAGCGCCGACGGCCACGAACTGCGGCTGGCCGTCAACTACCTGGCCCCGGTGACCCTGACCCACGCCCTGCTGCCGGTCCTGCGTGCCCGCACCCCGGCCCGGATCGTCAACGTGGGCTCGGCGGGCCAGGAGCCCCTGGACTTCGACGACCCCGAGTTCACCCGCGGCTACCAGGGCTTCGCGGCCTACTGCCGAGCCAAGTTCGCGCTGGCGGCCCACACCTTCACCCTGGCGGAGGAGCTGGCGGGCACGGGCGTGGCCGTCAACGTGCTGCACCCGGCGACCTTCATGGACACGGCGATGGTCAGGGAGGGCGGGGTGGCCCCGTGGAACACGGTGGCGGACGGCGCCCCCGGGGTGCTCGCGCTCGCGACCAAGGACTTGGGGACGGGCGGCTACTTCGACGGTACGAGCAGGGCGCGGGCGCACGAGGCCACGTACGACCGAGAGGTGCGAAAGCGCCTCTCCGCGGTCACGGATCAACTCCTCGCGCTGTAGCGCCCTTCAGGGGCGCGGGGCTGTATCGACAGGCGGCCGCCGCCGCGTGGCCGCGCTCGGCCACAGACGGCCCGCACCCGTCACCGCAGCCCGCGCCCCGTATCCAGAACCTCCCGCGCCTGGGCGACCAGCCCGTCCGCCCCGCACGACCGGGCCAACGCCAGCCCCCGGTTCAGCTCGGCCACCGACCGTGCGGCGATCCCGTACTCCACCCGCGCCGCCGCATGCTCGTACTGACACGGCGACGCCTCCAGATAGGCAACCGCCTGCGAGGCGAGCCGCACCTGCCGCTGCCCGGTCTCCAGCGCGGCGGCGCACCTCAGGGCCTCACCGATCGCCGTGTCCGTGCCGAACCGCTCGGCCTGCCGCCGTGCGTCCGCCGTCAGCTGTGCCGCCCGCGCCGGGTCCTCGCCCGCGAGGGCCCGGGCGAGGTCGAGCGCCCAGGGCACCACCACCGGGTTGAAGTGACCGCGCGCGGCGGCCGCCTTCTCCGCGGCCTCCAGTTCGTTGACGGCCTCCTTCGTCCGGCCGACGGCCAGCAGCAGCCGGCCGCGTACGGACCGCGGGTCCGGCATCACGATGGTGGAGGGGTACGGCGGTGCGAAACCGTACTGCTCGGCCGTCTCCCAGGCCTGCTGGACATGGCCGCGGGCGAGCAGCGTGTCGACCAGGTTGCAGGTGGCGGTCCAGTACAGGGGCAGTCTGCGGCCGACCCGCTCGGCGATCCGCAAGGACTCCCGCAGGGATGTCTCCGCGTCCCCCAGCCGGCCGCGCCTGCGGTGGGCGAGGCCCACATAGGCATGGGCGAGGGCGAGATGGCCGCCGCTCCAGCCGGCGGACTCGTAGGCGCGCAGGGCCTCGTTGTAGAGGCTCTCCGCGCGGTCGAGGCGGTCGGTGTAGACGTAGGCGTTGGCGAGCATCAGCAGCAGCTCGATGCCCCACTCGGTGTCGGTCCAGCCGAGTCCGGGAGCGAGCCGGCCGTTGACGAGGGCGCGGTCGCACATTTCCACGACCTCTTCGGCGTTCTCCCCCTGGATGAGAAGGTCGAAGCCGCGCAGCATCAGCAGGGCGCGCTCGGAGTTGTCCCGGCCGGTGCAGGTGTCGGCGAGCTCGCCGAGGCGTTCGGAGCGGCGCGGGGAGACCGCCTCGCCTGCGATGCCCTCCCACATGAACTGGACGGCCTGGAGCCGGAGCCTGGCGGGGCCGTCCTCGTGCCGGGCGGCCTCCGCCTCGACCGTGCGGACGGCTTCCTCCAGCTGGTCGTTGTGGAGGAGGGCCTGGGAGAGGCGGAAGACGGCGTCGACGCGTTCGGCGC
The DNA here is from genome assembly GCF_040634235.1 of Streptomyces sp. NPDC007157. Classification (NCBI taxonomy): domain Bacteria; kingdom Bacillati; phylum Actinomycetota; class Actinomycetes; order Kitasatosporales; family Streptomycetaceae; genus Streptomyces; species Streptomyces sp. NPDC007157. The sequence goes on along the minus strand of NZ_JBEYFE010000028.1, from coordinate 25,725 downwards.
CGCCGAGGCCGGGCATGCCGAGCGCGCTCCGCAGATGGCCGATGGTGACCGCGGGCTTGGTGAGCAGGGTGGCGCAGCCCAGTTCGTAGAGCACGCGCGCGTGGACCTCGGGTACGGGCGGTTCCAGCAGGGCGCGTTCGAGGCAGCGGCGGGCCGCGTCCGGGGCGCCGACGGCGAGGTGTTCCTTGGCCGCGTCCTGCAGCTGCTGGACGAGTTCCTCGTCGTCGTCCGGATGCACCTTCAGCAGGTGACGGGAGGCCTCGGCGATGCCCCGGCCGTCGTCGATGACGATCTGGGCGGCGATGCCGTGCATGGCGGTGCACATCGCCGGCGGGATGGAGTTGTAGACGGCGCTGGCGATCAGCGGATGGACGAACTCCAGGTCGCCGGTGTGGGAGCGGGAGCCGGCCGGGTCGGGTGCGGTGAGGATACGGGCGCTGCGCAGCAGTTCGGCGCACCGCTCGGCGTCCTCCACGGTCATGGTGGCGAGCTGGGCGACCAGGTCGACGGAGATGCCGGTGCCGAGGATGGCGGCGGCCCAGGCGAACCGGGTGGCGTCGATACCGAGACCTTCGAGGCGGGTGACGAGTCCGCCGCCGCGGGCCGACCGGTTGAGCGCGCGCAGTTCGCCGGCCCGGGCCTCGACGGGTTCGACCTCGCTGTCCTGGACCTTGGCGAGGAGCTCGACGGTCTCGTAGGGGTTGCCGCCGGTGACGGCCCAGACCTCGCGGCAGAACGGGGCGTCGGCGTGTGCGCCGAGGGTGGCGAGGGTGAGTCCGGCGGTGGCGTCCGGGGTGAGGGCGCTGAGGTTGTGCACGGGGTTCGCGGCCGCGGCGGCCACGGTGTCGAGGTAGCGGGCGCTGTCGCCGCTGACCTCGCCGGGGCGGCGGGCGACCAGGACGAGCACGGGCAGGTCGTCGAGGCGCTCCACGAAGGCGGCGAGCCAGGCCAGGGTCTCCTGGTCGGCCCAGTGCGCGTCGTCGATCAGCAGCACCAGCGGCCAGTCGCGTTTGGCCAGCCGGCGGACGGCGGCGACCAGTCCGTCGCAGACGCCCTGCGGGTCGGCCTGGCGCTCGCCCGGGTCGGTGATGCCGAGGGCGGGACCGGCGATGTCGTACCAGTCGCCGAGGTACTCCCGGGCCTCGTCGGGGAGCAGGGAGACCAGGGCCGGCTGGAGCAACTGCCGTACCACGTTGAAGGGAACGCTGCGCAGGGTCTCGCCGCCGCGGGTGGACCAGACGGTGCAGCCGCGGCGCTGGGCGATCCGGCGGGTCTCGGCCAGCAGGGCGGTCTTGCCGAGTCCGGCCTCGCCGCGCAGGACCAGCAGGTTCCCGGAGGTGGAGCGGTCGGCGCAGAGGAGGTCGAGTGCCTCGGTGATGGCGGTGAGCTCCGCGTCGCGCTCCCAGAGGGGAGCAGAGGAGCCCTCCGGGGGTAGTTCCTCCGTCATCCCGTTACCTCCCCAAGTCGCCCGAACGACGTACAGACCACGAGCCTAGCCGTCCTGTTGGCTGTCCGGAGGCGGGTCCGGGCAGCCGTTGCCGTGACGGGTGACGGCGGGCGCGGCGGGACGACGCGTGACGGCCCCGACCTGCCGCTGTCGAGCGAACGGACCGTCAACAGGCGTGGAAATGAAGCTGAGTTTCGAAGATCGGGCAGCACAGGAACGGAATCGCCCCCTCCGGGCGCTGGCGGCGGGCTCGGTGGGCAACTTCATCGAGTGGTACGAGTTCGGTGTCTACGGCTATTTCGCGACGGTCGTCGCCGAGCGGTTCTTCACCCCGGCGGGCGGCAGCGCGGCCGAGGGGCTGGTGCGCACCTACGCCTCGTTCGGGCTGGCGTTCTTCTTCCGCCCGCTGGGCGCGGCCCTGTTCGGCCGGCTGGCCGACCGGCTCGGCCGGCGGCCGGTGCTGATCCTCGTGGTCGCGCTGATGACGGGTGCCACGGCGCTCATCGGCCTGCTGCCGACCTATGCGCAGGCCGGTGCGCTCGCGCCCTGGCTGCTGACGCTCCTGAGAGCCATTCAGGGACTCTCCGCGGGAGGGGAGTTCGGGGGCGCGGTGGCGATGCTGACCGAGTTCGCGCCGCCGGGGCGGCGGGGGCTGTACGGGGCGTGGCAGTCGTTCACCGTGGCGCTGGGGCTGCTGGCCGGGGCGGGCCTGGCGGCCGGGCTCGCCTCCGTACTGACGGCAGGTCAGCTCGCCTCATGGGGCTGGCGGTTGCCGTTCCTGCTGGCGCTGCCGCTGGGCGCGCTCGCGCTGTGGCTGCGGGTGGGTCTGGACGAGACGCCGGAGTTCCGGGAGCCGGACGTGCGGGCGGTGCGGGTGTCGGCCGGGGCGGTCGCGGTGGCCGTCGGGCGGGTGATGGGCTGGTCGGCGGCCGGGTACACCTTCCTGGTCGTGCTGCCGTCGTACCTCCAGACCGCGCTGCACACCGGCTTCCGTACGGCCCTGCTGGCGACCGTGCTGGCGAACCTGGGTTTCGCGGCGGCGATCCTCCCGGCGGGGCTGCTCAGCGACCGGGTCGGGCGGCGGCCGGTGATGCTGACGGGCGCCGGTCTCGTGGTCGTGCTGGCCCTGCCGCTGCTCGACCTCCTCCAGGACGGCGGGGTGTCCGCCGGGGTGAAGGGCGCGGCCCTGTTCGGTGCCGGCGCGGTGGTGGGGCTGCTGGCCGGGCCGGGGCCCGCGCTGCTGGCCGAGATGTTCCCGGCGCGCGCCCGCTGCACGGGCCTGGGACTCGCCTACGCCCTGTCCAATGCCGTCTTCTCGGGCTGTGCGGGCCTCATCATCACGGAGGCGGTCGAGCGCACCGGGAACCTGGACGTCCCCGGCTACTACGCGGCGGCGACCTGCGCGGTCAGCGTGCTCGCGCTGGCGAGGTCACGGGAGACGAAGGCGGGCTGAGCGGTGCTGGTGATCGGTCTGATGTCCGGGACGTCGTACGACGCGGTCGACGCGGCGGCCGCCGAGCTGCGCCTGGCCGGCGACACGCTGCTGCTGAAGCCGCTGGGGCTGGTGAGCACGCCCTACGACGACGAGTTGCGCGAGGCTCTCGCGGGCGCGCTGCCGCCGGCCGCCGTACCGCTGGCGCGGGTGTGTCTGCTGGACACCCGGATCGGGCAGGCGTTCGCGGCCGCGGCCCTCCGGGCCGACCGTGAGCTGTGCGGCGGACGGGCCGAGTTGGTGGCCTCGCACGGGCAGACGGTCTTCCACTGGGTGGACGGCGGCCGGGTGCACGGGACACTGCAGCTCGGCCAGCCGGCCTGGATCGCGGAGGCGACGGGGCTGCCGGTGGTCGCCGACTTCCGGCCGCGGGACGTGGCCGCCGGCGGCCAGGGCGCGCCCCTGGTGAGCCTGGTCGACCTGCTGTGGCTGCGCGGCCGGCCGGGCACGCCGGTGGCGCTGAACATCGGAGGGATCGCCAACCTCACCGCGCCGGACGGCACGGCCTTCGACACCGGGCCGGGGTGCGCGCTGCTGGACGCCGCGGCCCGGGAGTTCACCGGCGGCCGGCTGACGTACGACGTCGACGGGGCGCTGGCGGCGCGCGGCCGGCCGCACGGCCCCCTGCTGGAGCGGCTGCTGGCGGACCCGTACTACGCGCTGCCCGCGCCGAAGACGACCGGCAAGGAGCTGTTCCACGCCGGGTACTGGCGGGCACCGGAGGAGCTGTCGGCCGAGGACGCGCTGGCGACGCTCACCGAACTGACGGCCCGGACGGTGGCGGACGCGGTACGCGGCCTCGGAGCCACAGAGGTGATCGCCTCGGGCGGCGGCACCCGCAACCCGGTGCTGATGCGGCTGCTCCGCGCCCTGCTCCCGAAGACCCCCGTCCGCGCCTCGGACGAACTCGGTCTGCCCTCGGCGGCGAAGGAGGCCTACGCCTTCGCGGTCCTCGGTTTCCTCACCGCACACGGCCTCCCGGGCACCGCCCCGACCGCCACCGGCGCCCGCCATCCGAGCGTCCTGGGCTCCCTGACCCCGGGACGGCACGGTCTGCGGCTGCCACAGCAGGCCCCGAACCCGCCGGTACGGCTGCGGATCGAGTGAAGTCCGACGGCTCGGTACGGCGGCTCGGCCGCGGGTCGATCACAGCGCGCGGGAGTCGGCTCATCCGAAAGTCGCCGGATCCTCTCATCCGACTTTCACCGATGCCTCATACGGTGGGGGCATGACGCAGGTGACTCCCCCCGGGTGGTACCCCGACCCCGGGCAGACAAGTGACGGTCCGGCCACTGAGCGCTGGTGGGACGGCAAGGCGTGGACGGAGCAGACCCGCCCCGCCGGGTCGGGTGCCGACTGGGGTCCCCCGACGCCATCGCCGGCCGACGGGGCCTACCAGGCATACCCGGCCTATCCGGGGTATCCGGCGCCGCCGGCCACCGGGAAGCGCGGGCTGCGCACCGGCGTTGCCGTCGGTGTCGCCGTGGCGGTACTGGCCGCCATCGGGGTGGGTGCCTGGGCGCTCACCGGAAACGGCGGCGGCAACGGCGGCGGACAGGCCTCGCAGCAGGGTCCGGGCGGCCAGGGCGGCGGTTCCGGCCAGGGCGGGCCCGAGGGGCAGAACGGCGGGCAGGGCTTCCCGTTCGGCGGGTCGGGCGGCTCGGGGTCCGGCGGCGGCTCGGGCTCGGGCGGTTCGGACGGCGGCGCGTCGCCGTCGCCCGGCCAGTCCGAGGCTCCGAAGGTCCAGGGCGGCGGCACGGTGTCGGACTCCATCAACGCCATCGGCATCCCGGTGCCGAAGGGCTGGACCGGGCAGGTGATCAACGTCGGCGCCCAGATCACGTCCGACAACTCCTACAAATGCCCCGGCGACACCTCCAAGACCTGCACCGCCGGCGGCGCCTACTCGGCGCCCGCGCTGGTGCTGGGCACCAAGGGCGACACCGCCGAGGAGGTCGCCAAGGCGGACATCTCGGCCAACGCCACGGAGTCGTACGGCGGCAAGTCCTACGGCTCGATCACCTCGCACCAGGTGCTGGCCTCCAAGGCCGTCACCGTGGCCGGGCAGAAGGGCTATCTGGTCCGCTGGAAGGCGGTGACCAGCAAGGGCGCCGACGGTTACGTCGAGTCGCTGGCCTTCCCGTCGCCCTCCAACGCCCAGCAGATCGTGGTGATCCGGTTCGGTGTCGACGTCGGTCAGAGCCAGTCCGTGATCGACGACATCACCAAGGGCATCAAGGTGTCCTCCGGCGGCGGCGACGGCCAGACCGTCTGACCCGCCCCCGAACGCCGATCGGCCGGGTGGAGCGCCCCTCCGCTCAAAGGGGAGCCCCACCCGGCCGGGGGGTGCGCGCCGCCCCCGTCCCCACGGTGCGGCGCGAGCAGGTCACCGTCCAGTCATCCCGTGGACGGCGGCCTGGGTCTAGGTCAGTCCGAGTGCGGGCAGCGCGACGGCCTCCACGAAACGGACGAGATAGTCGGCGTCGGCGTACTCACCGGTGAGCACGGGCCGTACCCGCAGAACGCCGAACATCATGGCGGGCACATAGTCCAGTGCGGCGTGACCCTCGGGAACCTCGCCGCGCTCGACACCGCGGAGCAGGATCGCCTGGAGCGCGGCGATCTCGGGTTCGACGAGCGCCTCGCGCAGTGCCTGCGCCAGTTCCTCGTCCGAGTGCATCGCGTGCCCCAGCGCCTGGAGCAACTTGGTGTCCTTGCGGGTCCAGGCACCCGCGGCCCGCGCGACCTCGCGCAGGTCCTCGGCGAGTGACCCGGTGTCGACGCCGCCGAAGCGTACCTCGCGGCTGGCCCGCAACGCGGCCGCGACGAACTGCGGCTTGGTCTTCCACTGCCGGTAGAGCGTGGACTTGCTGCACCGGGTGCTGGAAGCGACCCCTTCCATGGTCACGGAGTCGTAGCCGCATTCGCGGATCTGTTCGAGCACGGCTTCGAAGAACTCCCGCTCCCGCTCCGGCGTGATCTTGGAGCGGCGCGAGGCGGCGACCGTCTCCGGTCCGTCCGCGGCCTGCGACGTCATGTGCCCTGCTCCTCACTCGCGCATCACATACGGATCATCCGGTCTCCGCCCCCCGTTCAGTCCGGGCGGAAACCTACAACCAGTGTGGCCTACGTCTATCGATACGCCACTGTACCGGTACCCGACCGTATCGGTACAGTGGCGTATCGGTACAGTGGCGTATCGGTACGCTTCCGTATCGATGAGTATCGGTGAGTTCGGGCCACCGCCCGGACTCGGCACAGCACCACCGTGAGTGAGGGGGCCTGGGATGAGATCCCAGTCCGAGCCGGCAGCAGCGGAGCCGGGGGCGATAGCCCGGCCACCGCTGGTCCGTGAGCTCCTGCTCGTCGCAGGACTCTTCCTCGTCTACAAGTTCGGGCGGCAGCTGGCCACCGGCCACACCGCCGAGGCCCTGCACAACGCCCACCGGATCTGGGACCTGGAACGGACGCTGCATCTGCCCTCGGAGGTCGACGTGCAGTCCGCGCTGCTGCCCGGCGGCACCCTCGTCCACCTGGCCAACACCTACTACGCCACGGTTCATTTCCCGGCCACGCTGGCCTTTCTGGTCTGGCTCTACCTGAAGCGGCCCGCGCACTACGTCTGGGCCCGCCGGGTCCTCGCCGTGGTCACCGCCGCCGCCCTGGTGCTCCCCTTCACGTTCCCGCTGGCACCGCCGCGGATGCTGGCCGCCACCGGCCTCGTCGACACGGCCCGGGTGTACGGCCCCTCCGTCTACGGCCCGCCCGCTCGCGACCACCTCTCCAACCAGTTCGCGGCGATGCCCTCGCTGCACTTCGGCTGGGCCCTGATGGTGGCGGTCGGCCTGATCGTCGCGACCCGCTCCCGATGGCGCCCGCTGTGGCTGCTGCACCCGGCGATCACCCTGCTGGTGATCGTGGGCACCGCGAACCACTACTGGCTGGACGCGATCGTCGCCACCGCGATGCTCGGCGCCGCCCTGGCCCTGATCCACCCGCCGCACCGCACGGCCACCACGGCCGGACGGAGCACCCGCGGGTTCGTGTCCGAGGAGCCCGCGCTGGTAGGGGCGGGCCGATGAGCACCGCGACCCTGATCGCCGTCCTCCTCTCCCTGGTCTCGGCCGTCGCCTACGCGGCCGCCGCCGTCGCCCAGGAACGGCTCGCGTCGAAGACCGCCGGCGCCGGTCTGGTACGACTGCTCGGCTCCGGTGCCTGGTGGGCGGCGGTCGGCCTCAACGCGGGCGCCGCGCTCCTGCACGTCGTGGCCCTCAAGTACGGCCCGCTCACCCTCGTACAGCCGCTGGGCGCACTCACCCTGGTCGCGGCCGTACCGATGGGGGCGCGGGTGGCCGGGCGCCGGGTCAGCGCGACGGAGTGGCGGGGCACGGCCCTGACGCTGCTGGGGCTCGGCGCCCTGCTGGTCACGGCCTCCGGCCCCGCACCCCATCGGGTGCTGAGCCTCACCGAAGCCCTCGCGGTGGCCGGTACGACCGCCGCCCTGATCGGCGCCCTGTCCCGCCCCGGCACCCGCCCGGGCCTGCGGCACGCGACCGCGTCCGGCTTCGCCTCGGGCGTCGCCTCGGCCCTCACCCAGACGGTGACGGTGGCGGCGACGGACCGCTCCGGCCCGGTGCTGAGCGTCCAGGTGATCGTGGTGGCGCTCCTGGTGGCCGCGTTCGCGGTGGGCGGCCTGCTGCTCTCCCAGACGGCCTACCGAGGCGGCCTGGGCGCCCCCCTCGCGGTGGTCACCCTGTCCAACCCGATGGCGGCGGCGTTGATCGGCCTGACCCTGCTGGGGCAGGGCCTGCAGGGCGGCGCGGCGGGCATCCTGCTCGCCCTGGCGGGCGCGGGCCTCGCCTCCTTGGGCGTGGTCCTGCTGACCCGGGTGACCCCGGCGACACGGCTCGTGGAACCGGACGACGAGGAGCACCCGGTTGCCGCGGTGCTGGCCCTGGAGTCGGCACGGGCTGCGGCGGAACAGGCCCTGCTCCCACAACAACAGAAGCCCGAGACCGGTCAGCTCACGGCACACTGAGCGCCCCTTCAGGGGCGCGGGACGGTATCGACATGCGGCTGAGCCGCGAGGGCGCGATCAGCCCTCGCGGCCCCGCGGACGACCCTCAGCCCAGCCCCCGCGAGTCCTGCTTCAGGGCCGTGTCCACGGTCAGCGCCGTCGCCACCACCAGGCTCCGCAGCGGCTCCGGCAACTGGTGGTGGATCTGCAGCACGTAGTTGTCGGCGGTCGTGAACATCGTCTTGGCGAGCCCCTCCCACGTCTTCGTGATCCGGGCCACCTCCGTGTCGGTGTGGTCGACGATCGCGAAGTTCCACGCGCGCCAGTTCTCCGCCTTGATCGCACCGACCTTCTGGTCACCCACGATCATCGCGAAGTTGATCTTCCCGATCATGTTCTGCTGGACGATCTCACCCACCTGCGAGCCGTCCGGACGCGTGACGATCACCCTGGACTTGAAGATCTTCGCGGGCCGGGTCAGCAGCAGCTGCGGCTGTCCGGACGCGTCACGGATCTCCAGCCGGTGAGTCATGTACTGGTCGAGGCTGGAGACGAAGCGCAGGATCTTCTTCAGCGCGCTCTGCCCGACCTCGGCCACCGAGCCGATCTCCCGGCCGTGCTGGTCCATGACCTTGTACTCGTTGGTCAGCTCGATCAGCTTGGCCTTCTGGTTCACCACCAGCACCGGCTCGGTGAAGAGTGTCTGGGCCGCACCGTGCGGATCGCGGTACGAGTCTGCAGGAGTGTTCGATTGCGTGGTCACCGGGGCACACTACCCCGATGTGACCGGTACCTGATCAGTTCCGCACGATACGGCCCTCAACCCCTTGTCACTGGGTGCGGATCGCCGGGTCGCTGACCCCGGGCCGCCCGTTCTCCACGTGCCCCGCGAACCGCCGCACGAAGGTCGCGTCGGCCTCGGAGGTGACCGTCAGGTCGTACCACTGGTCGCTGTGGTTGAGGTGGGCGATGTGCTTGACGGTGGCCCCGGCGCGCACCGTGAACGTGCGGCCCCGGCCGCCGTACCCGTCGGCCACCGCCAGCTTCACCGTGCCGCTGCCCTTGTTGGTGAGGGTCAGCTCGATGTCGTCGCCGTGCGGCCGGGCGGTGACCTCGGGTCCCGCCACCTTGCCCGGGCCCTGGAAGGTGCGCAGGAAGCCGTTCGGGCCGTGCACGGTCAGGTCGTACGAGCCGCCCGAGTACGCCGAGTTCCAGGTGTCGGAGACGGACTTGCCGGCTTCGGTGGTGTAGCTCCAGGGGCCGTCGGCGCGGTTGTTGGAGGTGACCACGAAGGCGGCGCCGGCCTGCGCGCCCGAGGCGAAGGTCAGCGTGAGCTTGCCGGCCGCCGCGTCCAGCGAACCGTCCACCAGCGGGGCGTACTTGAGCGGCCGGGTGGGCCGGGAGCCGCGCTCCTGCTTGGGCAGGGCCGGGTTGGCGGGCGGGGTGGGCACGTAGTCGGGGTGGCGGTTCCTGTCCGGCGGCCGGTAGCCGTCGGTCGAGGGCAGCGCGACCGGCTTGGTGTCCTTGCGGGAGAAGTCGAACGCCGCGGTGAGGTCGCCGGTGACGGCGCGCCGCCAGGGCGAGATGTTCGGCTCGTGGACGCCGAAGCGGTTCTCCATGAACCGGATGACCGAGGTGTGGTCGAGCGTCTCGGAGCAGACGTAACCGCCCTTGCTCCACGGGGAGACGACGATCATCGGCACCCGCTGGCCGAGGCCGTAGGCGCCGGCGGCGTGGCTCGCGTCGCCCTTGAAGAGGTCCAGGGTCGGGTCGACCGTGGACTTGCCCTGGGCGGCGGAGGCCGGCGGGAACGGCGGGACCACGTGGTCGAAGAAGCCGTCGTTCTCGTCGTACGTGATGAACAGGGCCGTCTTCGCCCACACCTCGGGGTCCGCGGTGAGCGCGTCGAGGACCTGGGAGATGTACCAGGCACCGTAGTTGGCGGGCCAGTTGGGGTGCTCGGTGAAGGCCTCGGGGGCGACCACCCAGGAGATCTGCGGCAGCTCGCCGGCCTTGACGTCGGCCTTCAGCCGGTCGAAGAAGCCCTCGCCCTTGGTGGCGTCGGTGCCGGTACGGGCCTTGTCGTACAGCGGGTCGCCGGGCTGGGCGTTCTGGTACTGCTTGAAGTAGAGCAGCGAGTTGTCGCCGTAGTTGCCCCGGTAGGCGTCCTGGATCCAGCCCCAGCCGCCGGCCGCGTCCAGGCCGTCGCCGACGTCCTGGTAGATCTTCCAGGAGACGCCCGCCTTCTCCAGGCGCTCGGGGTACGTCGTCCAGGAGTAGCCGGCCTCGTCGTTGCCGAGGACCGGGCCGCCGCCCTGGCCGTCGTTGCCGGTGTAACCCGTCCACAGGTAGTAGCGGTTCGGGTCGGTGGAGCCCATGAACGAGCAGTGGTAGGCGTCGCAGATGGTGAAGGCGTCGGCGAGGGCGTAGTGGAACGGGATGTCGTCCCGGTTCAGGTACGCCATGGTCGTGGAGCCCTTGGCCGGCACCCACTTGTCGTACTTGCCGTTGTTGACGGCGGTGTGCGTGTCGGCCCAGCCGTGCGGGAGGTCCTGGATGAAGGCGAGGCCCAGGTCGTCGGCGTCCGGGTGGAACGGCAGGATGTCCTTGGTGCCGTTCGACTGGCGCCACACCGACTTGTCGTCCTGGGTGACCGGACGCGGGTCGCCGAAGCCTCGGACGCCCCTGAGGGTGCCGAAGTAGTGGTCGAACGAACGGTTCTCCTGCATCAGGACGACGATGTGCTCGACGTCCTCGATCGACCCCGTGCGGTGGTTCGCGGGCAGCGCGGCGGCGCGCTGGATGCTGTTGGACAGCGCGGTGAACGCCGTTGTGGCGCCTGCGAGTTGGAGGAATCGGCGCCGGTTTACTTCGGTCATGAGTGAGCGACCTCTCATCCTGACGCACGGGATGGCCGGAACAGGGCGGATTGTGCGCGGCTGCGAGTGTTCCAAGAGCATCGAACGTCAGGGAAGGGTCCGGTGGCGCGGATGTGAATCTCGGCGGTACGGGAGGTAGGTAGTCGGTAAGGAGGCGGGACCGGCCACGGCCCGGGGCGGCCGTGGCCGGCATGGGACCTCAGCTGATGAAGGAGCCCGGGGCGCAGGCGCTGGACGCCACCCACACGTGGGACATGATGTTGTCGTTCATGTTGTGACCGTCGGTGAAGGAGTCGCGGGTGAGGTTGTCCACGTACAGCTCGCCCGGCTTGAGGCAGCCGTAGGCGGAGGACGGGTAGCCCGGCAGGTAGTAGAAGGCGACGACGTCCTTGCCGCCGACGAAGCCGCTGTTCATCACCGAGGAGGCGGCGTTCTCGTCGCCGCTCTGGAAGGGGCCGAACGCGTCGCTCCAGTCGGGGTCGTTGCCCGCGGTGACGCCGAGCAGGTCGCCCTGGCAGTCCCAGTCTCGCCAGGCCCGCACGTTGCCGTCCCGGCCCGGCCACTTCGCGTTGCAGCCGGAGACCGCGTGGGCGTTCGCCGGCACGGCGAGGCCGAGGGCCGCGAGGCCCAGGGTGGCGATGGCGAGGGTCAGTTTGCGCATGACGGATTCCGTTCTGCCTCGTCGTGGGAGGCGGTGGGTGTGGGTGGGTGCCGCGGCGGGTGCCGCGGAGTTCGTGGGGGCGCCCGGCGGTGTCGGGCGCGGGTGGGGACCGGTCCCGCCCGCCGGGGTCAGGCGCGGGCGGGGACGAGCCGCTCAGCCCCGCCGGCCGGGGTCAGGCGCGGGCGGGGACGAGCCGCTCAGCCCTGCCGGCCGGGGTCAGGCGCGGGCGGGGACGATCCGCTCAGCCCTGCCGGCCGGGGTCAGGCGCGGGCGGGGACGAGCCGCTCGGCGCGTGCCAGCGCCTGCTGCCGCAGCTGCCGGTAGGCGTTCAGCTGGGCGCCGTACTTCGCGTTCAGCTGGGCCAGGTAGTGGGCCTCCCGGTCCTGGCCGACGGACTTGAGGGAGACCTGGCGGGCACAGGTGGCGTCGGCGACCGCGATCCGGGTCTCGGCGGCGAAGCTCCGGGCCTCCTCGGCCCGGCTCTGGACGGCGGGGTGCTCCCGGGTGGCCTGCCGGGCCGCGTCCGGGTCCGGGTAGGGGTGCCCGGCCCGCTTCATGCAGCTCGCCCAGTCGTGCACGGCGGCGGTGAACCGCCGGTCGTGCAGCAACTTGCCGACGTACAGCGGGCGCAGGTTGCTCGCGGCGGTGTCCAGCCGGAACCAGGTGGCCCGATCGCCGTACAGCGTGTGCTCGGCCGCCGCGTCGCAGCCGCCGGACCGCTTGCTGACCGAGCCGCCGCCGGGGAGCGCGGTACGCAGCAGCTCCGTCTTTCGTCCGCCGTCCAGCGCGGTGTCGTAGGCGGACCTGCGGTCGGCCGAGAGGCCCTTGCGGTAGGCGATGTTGGGGTTGTGCAGACGGGCGCGGTCCTCCTTGGCGGCGATCCGGCTGCCGTAGCCGTAGGTCCGGGCCCAGCGGACGTCGTCCTGGACGTAGCCGAGCGGCCGGCTCTCCGCCAGGGACAGGGAGCCGTCGGACCAGTAGCGGAAGCCGTGCCGGGCCATGCACTGGGTGATCAGGCGTTGTTCGGCGTCCGAGACCCGGAGGTCCTCGGCGTAGGTCAGTTCGCGCGCCTTGGCCGCGGCGACCGGTGCCGGGCCGCCGCCGGACTCCTCGGAGCAGCCGGTGAGGGCGAGCACGGCCACGGCGGCGACGGCGCTCAGGTGCGCGACCTTACGACGGAGGGCGGGGCGCTTCATCGGGCAACTCCCTGGGCTGCGGCGAACGGCTCGGTGCTTTCGGGCCGTTGACGGTGTCGGCGGGGCGTTCGTATGACATGCGACCGCGAGGAATTTCCGGCCCGACGGATTTCGTGGCCGATCCGGGGTCGCGGTCATACGAGGGCCGCCGGCCACCCGTCTGACGCACAGGGACCGCTGTGGCCACCCACAGAAACCAGCCAACTGCGCCGATCGGGAGACCCCTCCCCCGGGCCTGGCCGGCCCCGCCCCTGTTCGGCGTACCGGGCGTCGCGGAGGCTTGCGCAGCACCGATCCGACAACACGGATCCGGTCACGACGGCCCGGTCTTCGCCCTGCTCTGACGGCGCCCGCCGATATCGTTGTCGGCATCCGCCAGGAGCGATCGGGGACCGATGTTCGAAGTACGTCTGCTCGGCCCGGTGGAGGTCTGGGAAGGGGGCCGACGGGCCCCGCTCGGCGGTTCCAGACCCCTGGCCGTCCTCGCCGCACTCGTCGTGCACCTGGGCGAGGTGATCTCCACCGAGCGCCTGGTGGACTTCGTCTGGGACGAGGAGGCGCCGGCCACCGCGGGCGCCCTGGTCGCCACCCATGTCTCCGCCGTGCGCCGGGCGCTGTCCCGGGTCGGCAGCGCCGAGGAGATCCGCACCCGGCCCCCGGGCTATGTCGCCGACCTCGCCGCCGACCGGGTCGACGCCCGCCGTTTCGAGGAGCTCCTGGCGGCGGGCCGGTCCGCGGGACGTCCGGAGGAGGCCGCCGAGGCGCTGACCGAGGCGCTGGGGCTGTGGCGGGGCCGGGAGGCGCTGGAAGGCCTCGGCCAGTCGTTCGCCCGGATCGAGGCGGCCCGGCTCGGGGAGCTGCGGCTGGTGGCCGAGGAGGAGTCCTTCGGACTGGCGCTGGAGCTGGGCCGCGCGGACGGCGCGATCGCGCCGCTGCTCGCCCATGTGGCCGCGCATCCGCTGCGGGAGCGGCCGCGCGGCCAGCTGATGACCGCCCTGTTCCGCACCGGCCGGGTCTCCGACGCGCTGCGCGTCTTCCAGGAGGGCCGTACGGTCCTCCGTGACGAGCTGGGCATCGATCCGGGCCCGGAGCTGCGCGCCGTCCACCAGGCCGTGCTGACCGGCGACACGGGCGTGCTGGGGACCGGGCAGCCGGCCCGCACGGTGCCCGCCCCCCGGAGTGCCGAGCCCGCGCCCTCCCATCTGCCGCCCGACATCGCCGACTTCGTCGGCCGCGGCGAACAGGTCGAGTGGGCCACCGAGTTGCTGCGGAGCGTCGGCGACCCCGGCCGGACCGCGCCCCCGATCGGGGTGATCTCCGGGCGCTCCGGCATGGGCAAGACCGCCCTCGCCGTGCACGTCGGCCACCGCACCGCCGAACTCTTCCCCGACGGCCGCCTGTTCGTGGACCTGAGGGCCGCCGACACCACCCCGCTGGAACCCGCCGACGCCCTCGCCCGGCTGCTGCGCGCGATGGGGGTGGACCCCGACACGGTGTCCACCGGCGTCGAGGAGCTCACCGGCCTGTACCGCACCCACATCGGGCACCGGCGGGTCCTGATCGTCCTGGACAACGCGGCCGGTGAGGCGGATGTCCGGCCACTGCTGCCGCCCGGCCCCGGCTCCGCGGTGCTGATCACCAGCCGCCGCCGGCTGGTGGCCCTGGAGGGCGCCGCCCATCTGGACCTCGCCGTCCCGGACGAGGCCGAGGCCCTCGACCTGTTCCGCCGGGTGGCCGGCGAGGGACGGACAGGGGCGGACCCGGAGCGGGCCGCCGAGATCGTCGCCCTCTGCGGACGGCTGCCGCTCGCGGTGCGCATCGCCGGGGCCCGGCTGGCCGCCCGCCCGCACTGGGCGCCCGCCCGGCTCGCCGGACGGCTGCGCGACGAACAGCGCCGGCTCAGCGAACTCAGCGCCGGGGACCTGGAGTTGCGCACCAGCCTGGAACTCGGCTACGCCGACCTCGCGCCGCAGGAGCGCCGGGCTCTGCGCCGCCTGGCCCTGGTGGACCTGCCGGACTTCGCGGCCTGGATCGCCGCGCCGCTGCTCGGCATCGGGACCGAGGAGGCCGAGGAGGCCGTCGAGCGGCTGGTGGACTGCCACTTCATCGATGTGATCGGCGTGGACGGCACCGGCCTGGCCCGCTACCGCATCCATGACCTCGCGCGCGAACACGCCCGCGAGCGCTGTCTCTTCGAGGAGAGCCCCGAGGAACGTGCCGGCGCGGTGCTGCGCCTGGTCGGCTGCTGGCTGGACCTGGCCCGGAAGGCGGCCGCCCGCGGCCCCGGCGGTGCGGTACGGCACTTCCCGGAACCGGCCGCCGTACGCCCGCTCGACCCGGAGACCGAGGAGGCGCTGCTCGCCCGGCCTGCCGCCTGGTTCGCCGCCGAGCAGGCCGGGCTGCTGGCCGCCGTGACGCACTGCGCCGACCACGGCATGACGCGCGCCGCCCGGGATCTCGCCGGGGCGCTGATAGCGAGTTCGGCGGCGCTGTACAACCAGTTCGACGCGTGGTCCCGCTCGCACACCGCCGCGATGGCGGCGGTGCGCCGCGGCGGGGACGTCGAGGGCGAGGCCTGGCTGCTGGCCGGACTCGGTCAACTCCGTTACGAGCAGGACAGGTTCGAGGAGTCGTACGCCTACTTCACGGACGCGTTACGGCTGTTCGAGGAGCGCTCGACCGAGGGGGCGGCGATGGCACTGGCAGGGATGGGCACCGTCCGCCGCGAACAGGCCCGCTACGCGGAGGCGTTGGAACTGCTGGAGACCGCGCTGGAGCGGTACGGCGACGACGGCGACGTGGGTCCCCGGGCACGGGTGCTCTACGGCATCGGGTACGTGCACCGCGAGCAGGGCCGCGGCGCCCCGGCCCGCGAGGCGCTGTCCCGCGCCCTCGACCTCTACCGGGCCGCCGCGGACCTGCACGGCGAAGGACTCACCCTGCGCTCACTGGCCCTGTGCGACCGGGCCGAGGGCCGGTACCCGGAGGCCGAACGGCTGCTGCACGACGCCTTGCGCATCTTCACGGACCTGCACGACACCTTCGGCACCATGTACACCGAACAGTCCCTGGCCAAGGTGGAGTTGCGCACCGGCCGTACGGATGAGGCGCGGCGGCGGCTGGTGCGCTGCCTGGCGGTGGCCCGCGAGCGGCAGGACCGGTTCGGCGAGGCCCTGGTGCTGCGCACGCTCGGGGAGGTGCGGCTGGCGGCCGGGGACACCGACGGCGCCCGGGAGCCACTGGAGCACGCGGCGGCCCTCTGGGCGGAGCTGGGGCTGTCGCTGTGGCGGGCGCGGACGGTCTGGGACCTGGCCGAGGTGTGGACGGCGGACGGCGACCCGGAGACCGCGCGGGCGGCCCGGGCCGAGGCGCTGGAGGTGTTCCGGTCGGTGGGCGGACGGGAGGCCCGGGAGCGCCGGGACGACGAGCCGTCGTAACCGGATCGGGGCTGTAGAAGCCCTGGTGACACGCTTGCAGGGAACCTGCAGGGCAATTACAGGGGCACCGGGCACTGTTGTCTGCGTGACGGACATCATCACGCTCTCCGACTCCCGGGTCGCGGCGGTCGTCGAGCAGGACTGCGGTGAACCGCTGGTCGATCTGCGCGGGACTCCCGGCCTGCTGATCGACCTCCGCCAGGCCGACGCGGACGGCAGTTACGCGCACCTGCGTTCCGGGGCGCTCGGCCGGCTCCTGGACGCGCAGTCGCTGCTGCCCGCCGGGATCAGGTTCCTGGTGGTGGAGGGGTACCGGCCGCCCGATCTGCAGCGCCGCTACTTCGAGCAGTACGCGGCGACGCTGCGCGCGGCCCATCCCCACGCCCCGCCGGACCGGATCCGTGAGCTGGCCAGCGCCTACATCTCCCCGCCGGAGGTGGCTCCCCATGTCAGCGGCGGGGCGGTGGACCTGACCCTGTGCACCGCGGACGGCACCGAGCTGCCGCTGGGCACGGCGGTCAACGCCACCCCGGAGGAGAGCGCGGGCGCCTGCCGTACCGGGGCGGCGAACATCGGCACCGAGGCGCGCGCCAACCGGGCGCTGATGGGACGGGCACTGAGCACGGCCGGCTTCGTCAACTACCCCACGGAGTGGTGGCACTGGTCCTACGGCGACCGGTACTGGGCCCTGCTGAGCGGCGCGCCGGCCGCCCGCTACGGACCCGCCGCCACCTCCGTCCGGCCCGTCTGACCAACGGACCGAACCTTCTCCTCTCACGCACCACGAAGACCACGAACGCCACGAAGACCACGAACGACGGGGGACGACCATGGAAGGCCACGGCGGCACATGTACGCAGGCCCCGCGCAAAACCGTACCGGGCCCGCGGGAAGCCCTGCGGGGAGCGGGCGAGGTGGGTCAAGTGCCCATGACTCCGGGGGACTTCGACGCCTCCTTCACCGCCGACATGCCCAGACTGCGCAGACGGCTGCTGGCCCTGACCGGCAATCCGCACGACGCCGACGACCTGCTGCAGGAGACGTATCTGCGGCTGTCCCGGCGGGCCCGCGCCCGGAACCTGACGCAGCAGCAGCATCCGTACGCCTACACCTGCACGGTCGCGCTGAACCTGTTGCGCGACTCCTGGCTGCACCCCTCCCGCCGTGAGCGCACCACCGACCGGCTGCCCGAGGCGGGCTGGGACGGCGGGCTCGCCTCGTACGAGGCCTCGGCCACCGCCCTCGCGCTGCTGAGCGTGCTCTCGCCGAAGGAGGCGGCCGCGGTGATCCTCGTCGATCTGGAGGGTCTCACCCACGACACGGCCGGGGAACGGCTCGGCGCCCATCGGGGCACCGTCCAGCGCAACCGGATGCGGGCGCTGGCCAAGATGCGCGCCGCGCTGGCCGGTTGAGCACCGGGTGCCGCGTCCCGACGGGGGTGGGACGCGGCACCCGGCAGGTCGCCGGACCCCCGTACACGCCCGTACACGGCTCCACGTCGACTAAGGATGTACACCTTGAGACTCTCCGAACTCACCACGCCGGGCCGGGCGATCGCCGCCGCGGCGGCGATCGCGCTGATCGCCTTCCTCCCCGCCACCGCACACGCGGCCGCCCCGCGCGCCGCCCAGGACGCGACCTGCGGGGTACTGGCCTCCGGCGCCTCGGCCACCGCGGAGGCCGCGGTCGGCGCGGCCTGCTCGCAGATCGGCGTCTGGTACAGCTGGGGCGGCGGGCACGGCGCCACCCCCGGTGCCACGTACGGCTACTACGACGGCTCCGACCCCGACAGCCTGCACGACAACGAGCGCAAGGGCTTCGACTGTTCGGGCCTGATGCGGTACGCCTACTACCGGGCGACCGGCCGCGACCTGCTCAACGGCACCGCCGACGACCAGTACCACAGCTCGCAGGCCACGGCCCGCTTCTCGGCCTCCCAGGGCACCGCTCCCCTGGTCCCCGGTGACCTGATGTTCTGGGGCAGCGGGCACATCCACCACGTCGCCATGTACCTGGGCGCCGGGCAGATGGTCGAGGCGTACGAGTCGGGCACCCACATCCGGGTCGCCCCGGTGCGCACGGGCGGCGACTACGCGGGGGCGATCCGCATCAACCCGTCGGGCACGCCGGTGCCGCCGCCGGCCAACGGCGGTACGACGTTCGAGACCTGGGGCACGGGGGTGCGCACGCACGCCACGCCCAGCGTGCGCTCCTCCGTCGTGGACACCTTCGCCGGGCCGACCCAGGTCTCGGTCCAGTGCCAGGAGCACGCGGAGACGGTGACCGCCGAGGGCTACACCAACGACATCTGGTCCAAGCTCGCCGACGGCTCCTGGCTGACCAACATCTACATCAAGGGGCCGGCCGAGCTGCCCGGCATCCCGGACTGCGGCGGTGACACACCGCCGCCGCCCGGTGGGGGCAGCACGGCGTTCCAGACCTGGGGCACGGGCGTGCGCACGCACAGCGAGCCCAATGTGAACGCCGGCGTCGTCGACTACTTCCCGCAGCCCACGACGGTCAACGTGGTCTGCCAGTCCCACGCCCAGACGGTCACGGCCGAGGGCTACACCAACGACGCCTGGTCCAAGCTGACCAACGGCGCGTGGATGACGAACATCTACATCAAGGGCCCGGCGTGGCTGCCGGGGGTCGCCACCTGCTGATCGGAGCCCGGCCGTGGGGCGCCCGACGAGTCGGGCGCCCCACCCGTGTACCTACTCACCTTGTTGTCCATGAACGGCCGCCCGCTCCCCGAGTCTGCGCAGCGCGAGTTCGCCCCAGTGCAGGTTCTCCCGCTCGAAGGACATCCCGCGCAGCAGGGTGAGGTACGGGCCGATGCGCTCCGCCTCCGCGAAGTAGGCCTCCTCCGAGCGCCCGGCGAGCAGGCGCCGCCGGATCCGTTCGTAGCGGGCCAGTTTGGCGGTGGCCCACTCCATTCGCTCGGCGACGGCGGCGCGGACCGCCTCGATGTCGCCGGCGTCCGCGCACTGCACCTTGACCAGCAGTTCGTCGCGGACGACCGCGGGCCGAGCGGGGGGCTCGGCGGTGTACGCGCGCACCGCCTCGCGGCCCGCCGCCGTCAGGGAGAACAGCCGCTTGTTGGGCCGGCGTTCCTGCTCGACGACGCGTGCGGTGACCAGTTCCTCGGCCTCCATGCGGTCCAGTTCACGGTAGAGCTGCTGGGGCGTGGCCGTCCAGAAGTTGGCGACCGTCGCGTCGAATCCCTTCGCGAGGTCGTACCCGGAGGCCTCGCCCTCCAAGAGGGCGGCCATCAACGCGTTCCGCAGAGCCATGGGTGCACGCTAGCATGCACCTACTCAATTTTTTGACTATGCGAGGTGGACCCATGCATCCCTTCCGCAAGGCCGTCGAGAGCGACGACCTGGACGCCGTGGCCGCCCTGATGGCCGACGACGTCGTCTTCACCAGCCCGGTCGCCTTCAAGCCGTACGCGGGCAAGGCGATCACCGTGGCGATCCTGCGCGCGGTGACCCAGGTCTTCGGCGACTTCACCTACGTACGGGAGATGGCGAGCCCCGACGGCCGTGACCACGCCCTCGTCTTCACGGCGACGGTGGCCGGCAAGAAGCTCCAGGGCTGCGACTTCCTGCACATCGACGAGAACGGGAAGATCGACGACCTCACGGTGATGGTGCGCCCGCTCTCCGCCGCCCACGCGCTGGCCGAGGCCATGAACGCCCGGTTCGACGCGATCGCCCAGGAGGCGGCCGCCGCGCGGTGACCCCGGGCCGGGCAGCGGTCACCGGCTTCCGCCATCGCCCGATCGAGGGCCTGGTGGGAGCCGGGCACCGCGCACAGACCGGCCGGCGCGGGGGCCGGGGGGCCGCTCCCGCGGCGCACGGCGGACATGAACCCCGCCCGGCCGATGGCCCGTTGCAGGGCAGCGGCGGCGGTGGGCCCGCGCTATCGTGGGGGTTCGACCGGTCGGGTGCGACAGGTGGGACGGGCGGTCCACACCACACCCCGGCCGGGTCGCGCGCTCCGCGCGGCCGGGTGGAGTCACGTGCCGGCCGAGGGAGTGGATCACCCCCGGTGGCGTCGTCGCGCCGCGTTCCCGTGCGGACCGGCGGCCGGCCCCGGCTCCCGGGCGATCAGGGTCATCGAACGGTCGTGGCCGCGTGCCACGCCGTGGAGCGGACCGCCGCCGGCACGCGCCGGCCGGTCCCTCCGGTCGTCGGCGTGCGTGCGTCCACGGGCATCCCGCCGCACGTCATGCCCGACGACCTCAGGAAGGCCCGCTTCCGTGCACATATCAGCCCCTGACGACACCGCCGCCCCCACGACCCGGCCACCGGTGCGCTCCCGCACCCTGTCCTGGATCCCCGGCCTGCTGTACGACACCGCGTTCCGCCGCTACTGGACGGCGCAGACGGTGTCGTACCTCGGCGACCAGGTGTCCGCGCTCGCCATCCCCCTCATCGCCGTCACCGTCGTGCACGCCGGCGCTGCCCAGATGGGCTATCTCGCCGCCGCGGTCTGGCTGCCGCACCTGCTGTTCGGACCGTACGCCGGGCTGTGGGCGGACCGCCGCCGGCACCGCCGCCGCGTCATGATCGCCGCCGACCTGGGCCGCTTCGCCCTGCTCGTCAGCCTTCCGGTCGTCCATGCCCTCTCCACGCTGACCTTCACCAGTCTGTTCACGGTGGCGTTCGGCGTCGGACTGCTCTCGGTGCTCTTCGAGGTGTGCAATCCGCCGCTGTTCAAGGCGCTGGTGCCGCCGGGCGGTTACGTGGCGGGCAACGCTCTCGGCAGCGGCAGCCGGGCCATGGCGAAGGTCGTCGGGCCCAGCGCCGGCGGTTTCCTGGTGCAGTTGTTCTCGGCGCCGTTCGCCCTGCTGGTGGACGCGCTGTCCTACCTGGTGTCGGCGGTCCTCCTGGCCCGTATCGCGCCCGAGGAGGCACCGCCGTCCGAGGAGCGCGTCCGGCTGCGGGCGGCCGGACGGTTCATCCTCCGGTCCCGGGCGATCCGGGCGGCGCTGGCCGCCACGGCGACGGTCAACTTCTTCTGCTTCGTGACGACGACCCTCTTCGTCCTGTACGCCACCACGACCCTGGGCCTCGGCGCGGGGCTGCTCGGCACGGTGCTGGGCGCGGGGGCCGTCGGCGCGGTGGTGGGGGCCGTGTGCGCGACCCCGCTGACCCGGCGCCTCGGGGTGGGCCGGACGTTCCTGCTGGGCTGCCTGATGACGCCCGCGCCGCTGCTGCTGATCCCGGCGGCGCACGGGTCCGGGCCGGCGGTCCTGGTCATGCTCGTCGGAGCCCAGTTCGGTTCGGCCCTGGGCGTCATCTGGATCGACATCACCGCGGCCACCCTGCTGACCTCGCTGGTCCCGGACGCCATGCGGTCGAGCGTGTTCGGCGCCTACCAGGGGGTGAACCTCGGCATGCGGCCGCTCGCCGCGCTGATCGCCGGGGCCGTCGCCGGACCGCTCGGGCTGCGGACCACGCTGTGGATCGCGGCGGCCGGCGCGCTCACCGCCTGTCTGTGGATCCTGCCCTCGCCGCTGTCCCGCAGGACTCCGCCCGCGGCCGGCCAGGAGGCGTGACCGGCACAACCGGCATGCGGAAGTGCCGCTCAGAGTGCCTGTGACAGTGCCGTTCCGGGCGTCGCGGCGCGATTAGCGTGGATTCACCGATCGATGATCGCCGCCGCACTCACCCCCCCGGATGTCCGCCCGCGTCTGCCCGCATCCGCCGAACCAAGGCGACCGGGACGGCGGGGCGGCGCCCGCGGCCGGCCCCCGGGCCGGGCGCGGTCCCCGCCCCGCCGTCCAGCCACCGCCCGTCCGTCAAAGCCCTCATGGAGACTTCCGTGACACCAGCAGATTCCGGACACTTCCTCGACAAGTTCCTCCGGCAAGTCGCCGCGACCCCCGACCGGCCCGCGGCAGAGCTCGGCGACCGGCACCTGACGTATGCCGAACTCGACGCCCGTGCCGCCGAACTGGCCGCCCGGCTGCGGTCCCTCGGCGTGGGTCCCGGGGCGACGGTCGGCGTGTTCCTGGAGCCGTCCCTCGACCTCGTGGCCTCCGTCCTGGCCGTCGCCCGTGCCGGTGCAGCCTGGCTGCCGCTGGACCCCTCGTACCCGGCCGACCGGCTGTCCTACATGATCCGCGACTCGGACGCCGCGCTGGTCGTCGCCGACGCGACCGCCCCCGAGTGGCTGCGCGGTCTCGGCGTGCCCCTGGCGGACCCGGCGGACGACACCCCGGCCGCCGAGCCCGTCCCGCTGCCCCGGCTGCGCCCGGAGTCCCCGGCGTACGTCATCTACACCTCGGGGTCCACCGGCCGCCCCAAGGGCGTCACCCTCACCCAGCGCGGACTCGCCAACCTGGCCGACGCCCAGCGGACCGCGTTCACGGTGCACCCGGGCCACCGGGTCCTGCAGTTCGCCTCGCCCAGCTTCGACGCGTCCGTCTTCGAGCTGACCATGGCGCTGTGCTCGGGTGCCACGCTGGTGCTGCCGCCGCGCCGGGACGTCCTGTACGGCCCGGGGCTCGGCGACTTCCTGGCCGCCACCCGGATCACCCACATCACGCTGCCCCCGAGCGTGCTCGCCATGGTGCCGGAGCAGGAGCTGCCGTACCTGGAGACGATCGTCTGCGCCGGGGAGGCGCTGCCCCAGCAGCTCGTCGACCGGTGGGCGCCGGGCCGCGCCATGTTCAACGCGTACGGCCCGACCGAGACCACCGTGTGGGCCTCGGTGTCCCGGACCGAACCGGGCGGCGGCAAACCCGTCATCGGCCGGGCCATCGACGGTGTCCGCCTCTACGTCCTGGACGAGTCGCTGCGCCCGGTGCCGCCCGGTGAGCCGGGTGAACTGGTCGTCGGCGGCGAGGGGGTGGCCCGCGGGTACATCGGGCGCCCGGCGCTGACCGCCGACCGATTCGTGCCCGACCCGGACGCCCCGGGCGAGCGGGCCTACCGCACCGGGGACCTGGTGCGGATGACGCCGGACGGGGAGCTGGACTTCCTCGGCCGCATCGACCAGCAGGTCAAGCTGAACGGCTTCCGCATCGAGCCGGACGAGATCGCCGGTGTGCTGCGCGAGCACCCCGCCGTGCAGGACGTCGCCGTCGTGGTGGGCCGGGTCGGCGACGAGGACCGGCTGGTCGGCTATGTCGTGGCGCCGTCGGCCGGGCCCCTGGAGCTGCGCGGGTTCGCCGCCGAGCGGCTGCCGCACTTCATGGTGCCGTCGATCGCGGTGATCGACCGGCTGCCGCTGCTGCCGAACGGCAAGCTCGACCGGGCCGCGCTGCCCGCCCTGGACCGCGTGTCACTGGGCCTGGGCGAGGGCGGGGCGCAGGCCGGCACCGAGACCGAGCGCCGGTTGGCGGAGATCGCCGCCGAGTTCCTCGGCATCGACGGGGTCGGCGTCGACGACGACTTCTTCCTGCTGGGCGGCCACTCGCTGCTGGCGGGCCGCCTCGCGGCGCGGGTGCGTTCGGAGTTCGGCACCGAGCTGCCGATATCGAGCATCTACGAGGAGCGCACGGTGGCCCGGATGGCCGCCGAGCTGGACCGGCTGGGCCGCAGCGCGCCGCCGTTGCCGCCGGTGGCGCGGGTCCCCCGGGACCGTCCGCTGCCGCTGTCGTTCCCGCAGGAGCGGATCTGGTTCCTGGAGCAGCTCTCCCCCGGCAACCTCGCCTACAACGCCCAGGCCACCATCCGGCTGCGCGGCCCGCTCGACGTGGACGCGCTGAGTGCCACGATCACCGAGGTGGTCCGCCGGCACGAGATCTTCCGTACGGCGTTCTCGACGATCGACGGCGTCCCGGTGCAGGAGGTCCGCCCGCCGATGGCGGTCCGGGTGCCCGTCGTCGACCTTCAGGACGTGCCGGAGGAGGACCTGGAGCGCCGTACCGAGGAGGTCGTACGGGACACGATCCGGCGCCCCTTCGAGCTGACGGATCCGCCGCTGGCCCGCTGGCTGCTGATCCGACACGCGCCCGACGACCACACCCTGGTCCAGGTGGAGCACCACTTCGTGCACGACGGCTGGTCGTTCGGCGTGCTGCTCGACGAGATCCGCGCGATCTACCCGGAGCTGGCGGCCGGCCGTCCGTCGCCGTTGCCCGAACCGCCCATCCAGTACGCCGACTTCGCCGTCTGGCAGCGCGCCTGGATGCGCGACGAGGTGCTGGACCGTCATCTGGACTACTGGAAGGGGCACTTGAAGGACGCCCCGCTGGTCCTGGACCTGCCGACGGACCGGCCGCGACCGCGCGTCCCCTCCTTCGAGGGCGCGGCCCTGCGGGTGGAGCTGCCGGCCGAACTGAGCCGCGCGCTGCGGGAGTCCAGCGAGCGCTCGGGGGTGACCCTGTTCGCCTCGATGCTGTCGGGCTTCGCCGCCCTGCTGAGCCGCTACTCGGGCCAGCGCGACCTGGTCGTGGGCACGGGTGCCGCCAACCGCCGGCTCGCGGAGACCGAGCGCATGCTGGGCATGGTGGTGAACACCCTGCCGCTGCGGCTGGACACCTCGGGTTCCCCGGACTTCGACGGGCTGCGGCAGCGGGTGAACCAGGTGCTGGTGGAGACCGCGGACTGGCAGGACGTGCCGCTGGACCGGCTGGTGGAGGCGGTGGCCCCGCCCCGGGTGCCGTCCATCAACCCGCTGTTCCAGGTGATGTTCAGCTTCCACAACGCCATCGTGCCGGACCTGGAGTTCGGGGGTGTGCGGGGCACCGTCCTGGAGCGCCACAACGGCTCGTCCAAGATGGACATGAACATCGTGGTGGTGCCGCGGGCCCAGCAGCGCGCCGGGCGTGCGGACCACCCGGACCGCGACCGGATCACGCTGATCTGGGAGTACGCCTCCTCGCTGTTCGACGAGGCGACGATGCGGCGGATGGTGGACCAGTACGTCACCCTGCTGCGGTCGGCGGTCGCCGAACCGGACCGGCCGATGGACCGGATCGGGCTGGTGTCCGGGGACACGGCGGACCGCGAGCGTCCGGCGCTCGGCGGCGGGCTGGGCGAGCGGGTCGAGTTCTCCGGCGGTCTGCTGACCGATCTGGTGGACGCCGTGGCCGCGGCCACCCCGCACGCGCCGGCCGTCACCGACTCCGAAGGGACGCTTTCCTACGCGGAGTTGACGGGACGCGCGAACCACCTCGCCGGGCGGCTGCGGGCGGCGGGGGTCAGGGCGGACACGCCGGTCGGCCTCTGGATGGACCGGTCCGCCGAGATGGTGGTGACCCTCCTGGCGATCATGAAGGCGGGCGGCGCGTTCCTGCCGCTGGACCCCGACCTTCCGGTGGGCCGTGCGGTGACGCTCCTCACGGACGCGGGGGCGCCTCTGATCTGTGTGGACGGACAGCGGGCCGAGTCACTGGCGGGCGGCACGCTCGCGGTCCTGGACTGCGGTCCGGGAACGCTGACCGAGTCCGCGCCCACGGCTCCGGACAACGGTGTCACCGGGGACCATCTGGTGTCGGTGTACTACACGTCCGGTTCCACCGGCACCCCCAAGGGCGTCGCCTCCACCCACACCGGCTGGACCAACCGCATCCAATGGATGCAAGACCGATACCCCCTCACCCCCGGCGACACCGTCCTGCACAAAACCGTCCT